>CAYUOD010000180.1:0-1737 GCA_964446225.1 uncultured Acidimicrobiales bacterium
GGGTTGGAGTGCAGTTTGATCTCATGCGTGGTGCGCCGTGTCGCTGCTGCTGGCGGGGCGGAGGGCCCTGAGTAGGGGGTCACTGTAGTGATAGAGCAGTGGCCCGGCTACTGCCAGAAGGATCACGTAGGTCGCCGCGACAGCGCCGATCTCAGCGTTCTGCTCGGCGCCCAACTCGGCAATGACGATCGAGAACTCGCCGCGCGCTATGAGCACAGTCCCGGCTCTGGCTCGGCCCAGCGAACCAATGCCGCCGCGAGATGCCGCCCACCAGCCAGTTCCGACTTTGGTGCCAGCGGTGACTATTGCGAGTGATCCTGCCGCTACGGCTACTCCCGGAATCAGTCCTGGATCGAGTGTTAGGCCGAAGAAAACGAAAAAGACCGCAGCGAAGAGATTTCGCAGCGGCAGCAGTAGTCCACGCGCCCGCTTCACGATGTCTCCAGATAGGGCTATCCCCACGAGAAAGGCACCGATGGCCGCGGACACGTGAATATATTCGGCCAGCCCAGCGATGAACAGGGTTATGCCCAGAAGTGTGAGCAGGAGGACCTCACTTGAGCTGCTCAAGGCGAGCGCGCTCAGATGATCTCCGTAACGGTAGGCCACGACCAAGATGACTGTCACCGCACTGAGGGCGACAGCGATGCTCGTGAGTGTGGCAATTGTGGAACCGCCGAACAGCACTCCGGCTACGACCGGCAAGTACATCACCATGGCGAGGTCCTCGATGACCAGAATCCCTAGAACGACGGGGGTCTCGTGATTGCCGATACGGCCCAAATCGGCGAGCAACTTGGCCACCACACCGGATGAGGAAATGTAGGTGACACCGCCGAGCAGCACCGAGGACATGAATCCGAATCCCAACAGCGAACCGGCGAGGAAGCCTGGAGGAAAGTTCAACGCGAGATCCATCGCTCCTGCCCGCCACGTAGTGGCCACGCTGTCGACGAGTTCGTGTGCAGAGAACTCGAGGCCCAGCATCAAGAGCATAAGGATCACACCGATCTGGGCGCCCACCTCAATAAAATCTTCAGTGGCCCCCAGCTCGACCAGCCCGCCCTCGCCGAATGCCAATCCAGCGAGAAGATAGAACGGGATCGCGGGCAGACCAATACGGCGAGCCACGCGGGCTATGACTGCGAGCCCCAGCACGAGAACACCCAACTCGATGAGGAAGGTGTCTATCTGGGACTCCACGGCTACGTCTTGGTTTCAGGATCGAGTAGGCGAGTGGCGGCATCCACCGCTGCGGGCAGGCCAACTATGACAGCGGTGTCGCCTACCGCGAGAACTTCGTCACCGCCAGGTGCCGGTACCGCGGCATGCGACCCGACGAGGGCGACCACGCTCGCACCCGTATTGTCGCGAAAGGGTATCTCTGCCAACGTAAGTCCAGCGACGCTGGAGGCCTTGTCAATGCGCACCCACGCGATCGTGAGGTCTTCAATTCGATGTGTCAGCTCATCAAGGCGCTCAACTATACGACTGCCACCGAATAGCTCACCGAGTGCGAGTGATTCACTCTCGCTGAGCTCTACCGATTCGGCAGCTGCGTCGGGGTCATCGATCGCATACACAACAAGATCTCGCCGACCTGACCGGTGGACGACAACTCCGATAGCGCGCCCGGTCCTTGTTGTCATGTCATATCGAACGCCAATACCAGGCAGGTTCGATTCTGATATGTCGCCCATGAGCTGCCTCCAGTATTGACAGCATGCCTCGTCGTGA
>CAYUOD010000180.1:1837-5680 GCA_964446225.1 uncultured Acidimicrobiales bacterium
TTCTGATATGTCGCCCATGAGCTGCCTCCAGTATTGACAGCATGCCTCGTCGTGAGCCAGTTTACTCTTGCTGGGCTAGCGGCGGTATTGCCGGTTACGGCACTAGATTGCAGCAATGCTGCGTACTGCCCATCGCCGACTCTTTGTACTCGCTGGACTGACCCTGCTGTTGGCGGCTTGTACCGCGACCACGGGTGGAAATGACGCGGACGCTCAGTCCTCAACCGCCACGAGTGTTCCGCTTTCGACGGCTGACGTCGATGATGGCTCCGAAGATCCTGGCAAACTGCCGACCACACCTGAGCTTGTGGCGGAGCTGAGCGGCACGTTGGCTGTCACCGTTGAGAACCTGATTGTGGCGGTGAGTCCTGACGGCTCGTATGTGGATCTGGTTGACGGCGGAGCCAACGGCACAGCTACTCAACCGGTGTGGTCACCTGACGGTTCGCGCCTGGCGTGGGTGTTTGTCGGCCCAGATGGCGAGTCCGTGCGGGTGCGGTCTGAAGGCGGAGAGATGCTTGAGAGCGAGTCCGCCGTATCGCTGCCTTTCTATATACAATGGAACGCAAGCGGCCGTCAGCTGGCCTATCTGCGGCCTTCGCCTCCCGCTGCACCACCCCTGGGTGATGGGCCTACGGGCGCGCTCCAAGCAGGAGTCATTGAGCCTGGGGAGCCAGTTCGGCCTGTGGCATCGGGTTCGCCCTTCTATATCTCGTGGGCTCCTGACGCGGACGAACTGATTGCCTACAGAAACGGTAATGAGCTACTCGTGCTTTCTGGAGACGCGGACTCTGGGCGAGTTCCCGACGGGGCTGGACCGTACACCGCTCCGGTTTGGACCGGCCCAGACACGGTCATTGTGAGCGACGCAGACTCCATCGATGAGCTGAATATTGAGACGGGAGTGCGCACCGAACTCGTCAAGGTACCCGGTCGGGTGCGCTTCGTTCTGAGCCCCGATCTTCAACGTTTGGCGTTTAGCGCAGCGGAGAACGGTGTGAGCGCGGGCGAGGAGGATCGTCTTGTTGTGCTTGATTTGCAGACGAGCGAGCAGAGTGTCGTGGCTTCGGGTTCCTTACTTGCCTGGGAGTGGAGTCCAAACAGCGAGTCTCTGGCGTGGCTCTCGCCGGAGGTTGACGAGAGCGCTTCTGAGTTGCCGGGCTTCGTGTGGTCATTCTGGAAGGACGGCGAAGTCGAGGCAGGTGAGGCCTACCTGCCCTCGGCAACAGATGTGCGTGAGTATCTGCCCTTCTTTGAGCAATTCGCGCAGAGCCATCACCGCTGGTCGCCTGACTCAACGGCGTTTGCGTTCGCCGGCTCGATCGAAGGACGTGGCGGGATATGGGTGCAGATCGTTGGCCAGGCCGACGAGCCCAGCTACCTGACTCAAGGCGACGCGGTTACGTGGGGTCCTGGCGAGCCGCCCGCGGTGGGAAGCAGCATTTAGGCGTCCAATTCGTGGTTGTCCAGTTGGCCGCTAGCGTCGGAGAATGGCAACACCTGAAACAGGCCGCATGCAGGAATTTCTGGGCAGGGTCGGTGCTGAACTCGATGTGTTTCTGACGTCTCCGAGAACGGACCCAGCGCGGTCCATGCCCGATTGGTCGAAACGAGTGAACGGCGAACTTCCCGTGCGGGGCCTCGGTGCCGACGCCGTGCTTGAGGAGCTTGTCGACCTGATCCCTTATGGAAACCGTGTCAGCGATCCCGGATTTTGGGCCTTTGTCACCGCCGGCCCGACGACCACGCCTCTTGCGGCCTTCACCGCAGGCATGGTCGCATCCCCCCAGCGCTACCTCGTTTCAGCGTTTAACCAGATGGAGGAAGTGTCTCTGGATTGGCTCGCCAGACTGTGCGGTCTCGGCTCCGACATGAAGGGCGTTTACTCGTCGGGTGGATCTTCGGCGAACCTTGTTGGGCTGGGTGGCGGCAGGCAGTGGGCCTACGAGCAGATCGGCGTGGATGTCGCCAAGGAGGGCATGTTTGGCCGCCGTGGAGCGATCTACGCGTCGAGTGAGGCTCACCACACGATCCAACGCTCAGCTGCCGCTCTGGGCATTGGTCGATCGTGGGTGAGGTCGATTCCTTGTGATGCTCATCAGCGGATCGACACCGATGCGCTGCGGCTGGCAATCGAAGCCGATGTCGCCGATGGTGTCCTGCCGGTCTGTGTGGTGGGTACGGCCGGCACAACCAACACTGGTGCGATTGATCCGCTGCGTGAGCTGGGTGAGATCGCGGCTGAGTTCGGATGTTGGTTTCATGTCGACGGTGCCTACGGTCTGCCCGGCGTTCTTGATGCACGAGTAGCTGAACGGTATGACGGGCTGGAACTCGTCGATTCTGTGACTGTGGATCCACACAAGTGGCTTGGTGCTCCTGTCGGCATCGCAGCGACCTTCGTACGGGATCGCTCGATACTGCACAGAGCTTTTACGCAGGAGCCGGCGCACTACCTCGAGGGATCGTTCACCAGTCAGGACGACATTGAGGTGTCACTCGACCACATGGGCGTTGAGTACGGCGACTTCGGTGTGGAGTTGTCTGCGCCGGCCAGGGGAGTGATGGTCTGGTCGATTCTGCTCGAACTGGGCATCGATGGCATGACGGAGCGCATCGTGGAGGACATCGATCGAGCCCGGCTGTTGACCGAGCTGGCGCGAGAGCATCCTCGACTCGAAGCCCTCACAGATCCGGATCTGTCCATCGCCTGTGTTCGATATTCAGCGACGGACTCCGACAATCTCAACGAGGAGCTGTTGCGACGGATACTGCGCGAGACGGACTTCATGCCGAGCTCAACTGTCGTGGACGGAGCCTTCGCGATTCGCCCGTGTTTCATCAACGCACGGACTACTGACGAGTTGGTGAGGGGTCTGGCTGAGGCCATGGTTCGCCTCGGGGACGAGTTGGCTGCTGGCTAGCGGCGGTGTGCTTTGTTGATGGTTTCGTTGTGGATGAGGGTGGTGGTGATCCAGCTCAGGTCTTGGAGAGTGTCGCCTGAGAGGCGGTGGATGAGATCGGGGTTCGTGTGGTCGCCGTCGATGTCGCTGTGTCTCCCGCGGGAGACTTTTACGCCAGCGGTCTCGCCGCTCGGGGTGATCCAGCTGTGCCCGCCAGATGGGTTGGCTTCGACGTTCCAGCCGTGTTCGTGGAGTAGGTGGTGATGAAAGTTGCAGACCAGTACAAGATTGGGGAGTTCTGTTGGCCCTCCGTTGGCCCAGTGAACAATGTGGTGGGCATGCAGACGCCGGGTCGCGTCACAGCCCAGAAACTGGCAACGATCTTGGTCCCGCCGGTTCAACGCCCGACGTATCCGCCGGGGTACAACCCGGGCGTCTCGCCCCACCGATAAGGGATTCCCGGCCGAGTCTTCGATAAGCGAGCTGATCTGGGCATCGCAGCCAAGACGCCGTGCAACGTCGGGAGTGATTCTGGTGCCACCGGTCTCACAGGTCGACCCGGAGTCGTGGTCGCTGTTGAGCTTGTTGTCGGTGAGCTGCTCAACATCGACAAGCACCTCGATCCTGGCGGGCACCAGTTCAGCATCAGGGTGAGTGAGCAGGTTCACGAAAGCGTCGGCTCTGACCGCGGGCAGACCGTGGCGTTCAGCGACAACCTCAGTTTCGGTATCGATCGCATTCTCACAAGCGTTCGCGTCAACGGTCGGCAGCACGATCGTGATCGTGGAAGTGCCGTCATGGTTGTCTCGGCGCGTCAGACGCCGGGTCTCGTGAGCATGGGCTGCTTGGTCCTGTTCTGAGCAACCACCACCCAGTTGGGCTTGCCGGTAACCAGCACAGATCGCCTCGAGCTGCACAGCCGTAGCCGCCAGACCCAGGC
>CAYUOD010000181.1:0-5673 GCA_964446225.1 uncultured Acidimicrobiales bacterium
AGTGCGCCCCCTGGGACTTGAACCCAGAACCTGCGGATTAAGAGTCCGATGCTCTGCCAATTGAGCTAGAGGCGCGTGTGTAGCTGTGAGATTTTAGGGCCACGCCACCACAAGGGCAAACAGCCCTGCAAATGTCGCGACGAGGGCAGCAGCCGAAACTGCTGCCCTACACCGTTTTGGGGTGACCGAGGGGATTTGAACCCCCGGCCTCCGCTGCCACAGAGCGGCGCTCTAACCAACTGAGCTACGATCACCGCGAGTCGTCCATTCTGGCACAACTTTTGCCCCGGCGACGAACACATTCTGTGCAGTAACGAAGGCGGCGCGAAGCCCCGCCCAGAGCATGGCAAAATGGACGTTCGGCCTCCATAGCTCAATTGGATAGAGCAACTGCCTTCTAAGCAGTAGGTTCCAGGTTCAAGTCCTGGTGGAGGCGCAATAGCTCAATATCGCTGTCATAAAGACGATAGACTTGTAGTTGGCGACGGTGGATCGTGTACAGGTGTAAGTAAGGGTGGCAAGTAAGGGTGCCTGAGATCTGCCGCCAGTGGTAAGTGAATTACGGCATGAGGTGGAACATGGTTACGGTGACGATCGGCGCCCGGGTGGTGCTGGATCTGATTGATGGAAATTTCAGCGGGCGCAAGGGAAAGCTTGAATCTCTTGACGAGTCGCTTCTCGCGATCCGTCTTGATGACGATCAGCCCCCGACTCCTGTAGCTCCACTCGTGCGGGTCGAGTTCAGTATCGAAGCCGACACGGGTTTCACCAGGATGAAGACTCATGTGTATGACACTCAGTCGGTGGGACGGCGCATTCGTGTGGTGAAGCCGGACAATTTGGTGAGGCGGGATCGACGTGCATCGGAACGCATCGCGCTCGACAAGCCCTTGTTGTGGTCCCAACTCAATCAGGACGGACAACTCACCGAGCAGCGTCATGGCATCGCACGCGATGTGTCTTTGGGCGGAATGCGCTTCGAAACAGTCAGTCGACCGCCGAAGCTCCGCTCGATCGTCGCAGTCTCAAGCACCGGGACTGCTGAGCGAAGCCTTGTGCTCGTGTGTGTGGTCGGCGTCGACGACGTTCCAGCCGAGGTGCTGCATCACGCTGTCCGTTGCTCGATGGATCTCTCGTTGGCAACAACTGCTGCAATGGGCGGGGGATCTCGGCGGGACAAAGCAGCGGTGTTGCCTGATCTTTTCGAGTCAGACTCGCGCAACTGAACGGTCTAAGGCGTGGCAACGTCCACGGCCGAAGCAGCCGCTGCGACCCGAGCGTCCGCTTCTGCGTAGCTCAGCCATGACTGGCTATCAAAGTCGTAGATCTTGCATGTTTTGGTGTGGGCCCTGTAATCGCGAAAGCGCAGTTTGCGGTCAACGATGAGGTCCGGGAACTCGGCTTCGATGGCTTCGGTCGCTGCTTCCAGCTTGTAGAACGGAATACGCATATCAACGTGATGGGGCACGTGGATGAAGATCTTGTGGAAGAAGATGTTCAAGAACCAGTTCGTGCGCAGCACCGTTGTGCCTTCCATTTGCCCGGCCCACTTGGTCCAGTCACGGCGCTTGTACCACTTCACTCCTGGCTCGATGTGATGGACGTACACGGCCCAGCCAATGAAGTAGTTGAACAGCAGGAACGGCAGCACAACGAGCTTGATCGACATCCAGAGCCCGCCGAGTATTCCACCGCCAAGTCCGAGGCCCAACAGGAATGATCCCAGAAATGCCAACACGATCCAGGCATTCAGGATGCGGCTGTCCCGCTTGATTGGCTCCACCCACTTCTTAGGTGGATCCGTGAGGCGGATCATCTTGTGCCACCACACCTCGCGTAGGTAATACGGGCCGGCGCCGACAACCGACCACTCGACGCGATGCTGCAGACGCTTGTACCGACTGAGCGCCCCCCATTCTGCGGCGGTCACTGGATGCCACACGAAATCCATGCCCTGGCGGACTGTGTGTCCGTGATGGATGCGGTTGTGGCCCAGTACCCACGCCTCATAGACATGCATCGAGGGGAAGAACATTGCGTGGCCGACAATGGAGTTGAGCTTCTGAGAGTCGAACAGCGCGCCGTGTGCGGCGTCATGACCCAAGACAAACATGCCCACTACGGCAAGCCCGGCCAGAGCGGACAACAACAGCACCTGCCACCAGGCCGTGGCGAATACCAGTGCTGTCAAAACCGCCACGTAGAGGATGAGGTCACGCGCGACGTAGAAAAGACCTCTGGCCGTTGAACGCTCGTAGCAGTGCTCCGGAATGACTCTCAAGACGGGAAGCAGCGAGCCGCGCTTCTCTGTTTGAGGAGCATCAGTCAGGATGTCGGCCATTGGCGGGTCTCTTTGGGGGAAGTTCAGACGCGGCAAAAACCGTCTGCGTAGGTTCGACTGTAACCGAGCGGCTTTGGATACAAAATACCCTGGACTCCTGAAATGTGGCCGTTGTGCGCTATTGCACAGACCCAACGGGGTACTCGGCGGACAAATGTCGCACAATCTGGTCGAATCCGCCGCGGCTGGTCGGGTAGTGTGGACTGGTCCCCTAGCGGGGGATTCGGGACGTGGCGCAGCTCGGTAGCGCACCTGCTTTGGGAGCAGGGGGTCGAGAGTTCAAATCTCTCCGTCCCGACCACCGGTGTGACGAGGACTCAGGTCCAGTCGCAGCGTTGTGCGGATGTAGTTCAATGGTAGAACTCCAGCCTTCCAAGCTGGTTATGCGGGTTCGATCCCCGTCGTCCGCTCGCTTGGGGTATGACCGCGGAGGTGGGGGAAGCGTGGAACAGCGTCGTTTGGGACGGACCGGCCACGAGAGCAGTGTGGTCATTCTCGGAGGAGCCGCGTTTGCCTCGTCCAGTCCTGAAGAAGCAAACGCAGGTCTTGAGTTCGCTGTTTCTCGCGGAGTGAACCACCTCGATATAGCACCGAGCTACGGTCAGGCAGAGGACGCGGTCTCTGAGTCGATGCCCGACTACCGGGATAAACTGTTTGTTGGTTGCAAGACCCGCAGGCGAAATCCGGACGGGGTGCGCGCTCAGCTCGACGAATCACTTGGCAAGCTTCAGCTCGAGCAGGTTGACCTCTATCAGGCGCACGGTGTTACAAGCCTGGAGGATCTCGACGAGCGCGGCGAGGCGTTCAAGGTGATGATGAAGGCTCGCGACGATGGTCTGACTCGATTCGTCGGTATCACCGGACATGATCTGGGTGCCCCTGCGGCTCATCTTGAGGCGCTGCGCCGTTACGACCTCGATACGGTGATGTTTCCGTTGTATCCGCGCGTTTGGGCCTGGTCGGCTTACCGGCACGCTGTGCGCGAGTTGTTGGCCGAATGTGCGACACGAGATGTGGGTGTGCAGATCATCAAAGCAGTCGCCCGGCGACCCTGGGGCGATACGAGACCAACGCACAACACCTGGTACGAACCGCAGACAACGACTCACGGCATTCAACGCGGCGTCGACTTCGCTCTGTCCACCACTGGAGTGCACGCCTTGTGCAGTCCTAGTGATCTGAGTCTGCTGCCCCTCGTTCTTGATGCGGCCGATAACTACACGCCCATGGACGGCGAGCGACGCGCCGTCGCGATGTCGACCATGTCGGCCGAGGAACTGGTCTTTCCGCTCGCAGACAAAGCTCGGCGAGCCGATTGACCCTCCAGTTCTGCCACCCGTTCAGTGCAGCATCGGCCTGCTCGGCGTACGGTGGGGTGCAATGACCAGTGAACGTGCCCTCAACACCGACCGCACCGCCGAGTGGGACGCGCTGCGGGCAGCCCATCTGCGCGAGGACCGGCCGAATTCGTCGGCTAACGGTGTTCACCATGTCGCTCTGTTGAGTTCAGACGTTGAGCGCACGATTCTCTTCTATCAGGACCTTCTCGAGTTCCCGTTGACGACCCTCTTTGAGAATCGGGACTATCAGGGCTCCACACATTTCTTCTTCGACATCGGCCATGGCAACGCGCTGGCATTTTTCGACTTCCCTGGTCTCGATCTCGGTCCCTACGCCGAGGTGCTTGGCAGTCTGCACCACTTGGCCCTCTCGGTGGAACCAGCCAAATGGGAGTATCTCAAAGCCAAGCTTGCAGAGGCTGGCGTCGAGACTCAGCTCATGAGCGGCACCTCCCTCTACTTCTTTGGTCCCGATGGAGAACGCCTTGAGCTGATCTCTGATCCTCTTGGCGAAATGTATGGATCCTCTGTCTTCTAGGAGGGGCAATGCAGATACTCGGAGTTGACGTCGGGGGCTCCTCGATCAAGGCCGCGCAGGTAGATATCCGGACGGCCAGCATTGACAAGCGCGTTGAGCGAACCTGCCCCGAAGACTTCGGGCGCGAAGCGATCGTGCAGATCATTACCGATCTTGTAGATGAACTCGGGGGCGATGAACCTGTAGGTGTCGGCTTTCCGGCAGTCATCCGGCGCGGCGCCGTCCGCAGTCCGGCCACGTCCCACCAAGTCATCGAATGGTTGGACTTTGACCTGGGTGCAGTGCTCGAAGAGCGAGTCGGCCGCCCCGTTGCTCTTCTCAACGACGGCGACGCCGCTGGTCTGAGCGAGATGCGGTTCGGTGCTGGCGAAGACCGCGACGGCGTCGTGATGGTCTTCACACTCGGCACCGGTATCGGCAGCGCCCTGTTTATTGATGGCGTCATTGTTCCCAACCTCGAATTGGGTCGTCTCTATCTGGGCGGTCAGGCGCTCGTCGCCGAGTATCAGGCCGCTGCGAGAGTGCGCACTGAGGAAAATCTGTCCTGGGCTGAATGGACGGCGCGCATGCAGCGCTACTTCTCCCACATCGAGCGGGTCTTCTCACCTGAGCTCATCATCGTCGGCGGCGGAGTCAGCGACGAGTACGCAAAGTGGATGCCCGGGCTTGAGCTTCGTGCTGAAATTCTGCCCGCAGCGATGCGAAATAACGCTGGACTCGTAGGCGCCGCGCTTGCCGCGACCCCAGGTAGGGCCTGAGAATCGTAAGAGATTGTTCATCGGCTTTTCGAAACATCCGGGCAGTGGCGCCTGTTCACTTGAGGGAGTGAACCCATAGGAAGTTCGGGACAATGCCTTCAAGTCGCAAAATCATGCTTATCGCCGCCGCGGTGGGTGTACCTGTTGTGCTCTACCTGGCATTCGTGGTGTTCGGCGTACAGACGCTGTTCATAGATAACAAGGTGGATGAGGCGGCCCCGCAGTTCGATTCGGGTGCGTCGAGCGCCGAGCCTGCGCCCACCGAAGTAACGCCAACCGAAGTAACGCCAACCGAGGCAGCGTCCACTGAGGTGACGCAACCTGAAGACCCAGCGCCAACCGGTGTTGTCGCCGAGGAGAGCACGGACGAGTCTGCTCCGAGTGAGCAGGAAGCTGGCGAGGTTGCTGGTGAGGCGGAGCAGGACGCGGCCGGAGCGGGTGACGAGATTGTCGTGCTGGCTGCTGGCAACTTCGTTGACCGGAGCCATCCGTCCTCTGGTGTCGCGGAAATACTGAACGACGGTTCGGCCCAGCGGTTCCTGCGCTTCGAAGACTTTGAGACTGACAACGGCCCTGATCTATTCGTATATCTCACGACTGCCGATGCTACGGCGGACGCAAGTGAGTTCGGCCGTGAGGGCGAGTTTGTGGACCTCGGAGTCCTCAAGGGCAATATCGGGTCGCAGAACTACGAGA
>CAYUOD010000182.1:0-5661 GCA_964446225.1 uncultured Acidimicrobiales bacterium
CGACCTTGCGCGACATGCCCCGACTGGGCCTTCGTACCGTGTCAGCGATGTCATCGGGCCCCAGGAATTGTGGATCCGCCGCAAGGCGCAGCCAGGCCAGGACACCCCGCACACCGGTGCGGTCAAGTACTTCTGGACCCACCGCACCCACGACCGGAATCCCCTGAATTCCAAGGGCAACCTGTGGCACAGCGAGGCTCACGTTGACCCGTGCGAGTACGGCAATCTCGCTGACTTCGACCCCGTCCGCAATCAGCTCCTGAATACGCTCAGTTACTGCAGCCGTCGGATCAGAAGAGCGCAATACCTGGAGCTCGTTGTCGATCATCGTCCGACCAGGTGCCGGCCTGATCTGTTTGGGAACGCGCCGCTGGTTGTACTCGAGCAGAGTTGAGGCGGCCGTCACCACGCTGGGAGCGCAGCGGTAGTTGACCTCAAGGGCATGCAGGTGAGCACCGGGAAAGAAGTGCTCATAGTTGATGAGCCACTCGGGATTTGCGCCCGAGAATCCGTAGATCGTCTGGTCATCGTCACCGACGCCGAACACGTCGCCGCGGGGTCCGCTGAGGAGTCGGATGAAGAGCAGGTGCGCGGGCGTGAGATCCTGGAACTCGTCGACGAGCAGACAACGGCAGCGTTGTTGGGCGGTTGCCCTTGCCAGCGGATCCTTGAGGAGGCCTTCGATGGCGAGGAAAATCTGCTCGTCGAAGTCAACGACTCCCGAGGTACGCAGCCGATCACGAAATGCTGGAAACATCTCGGCGAACCCATCGACGTCGCCATTGAACTCTGCTTCTACCTCGGCGGGCAATTGCAGTCCAAGGCGCGCGGCCGACAGTGCCTCAATCCACACCGCGACCGGGTCGGCATTGGCGCGCCGGGGAAAGTCGACGAGGCGCTGTACGAGACGACGCACGTCTCGCTCGTCGATGGTGGTCACGTTGCGGAACCCCGTGGGCGCTCTGAAGCCGTCCCGGCCATTCAAGATGGACAGGGCCAGAGCGTTGAGCGTGCGCACTCGCAACTTAGGGAGATCGTCGGTCCGTTCAACCATTTCAAGCTGTGCACGCTTGTTGAATGCCACCAGCGTGATCGTCGAAGCCGGCAGGTTGAGTTCGTGGATGAGGTGGCGGGCCCGCTCGGTGAGAACACGGGTCTTGCCGGATCCTGCTGGGGCGATGATACGCGCGGGGCCGCCGGTCGTGGCTACCGCCTCAAGTTGGTCTGGAGCAAGATCGGCTGATGGCGTGGCGCGGCCCAGTGCGACCAGTTCGCCTGCCTCCAGGCTGATGGAGTGCACGATGGGGTCAGCCAGGATGACCGGATCAAGTGGTCCACCGTCGAGCCAGGCTTCGGTTCCGTTGGGCAGCACGATGTCCGCCTTCCCGCCGATTGAGGCCCCAAGCTCAATTGCGCGTCCCGCGAGAGTCCACACCACTTCGCCCCCGTGCACTAACGCGCTGTTTGCATAGATGGCGTGCAGCAACTCGTCGAGCCAGGACACAAAGGCCGGCCCGCATTCGGGGAGCGGAGTCGCAAGCGATTCGAGCGACGGCAACTCGGCGGCCAGTTCGACCACGAAACCTTGGCGCTCTCGCCAACGCCCGGCAAGTGTTGTAGCCATATTCTCCGGCGACGCCAGCACGGCTGCATCCACCGTGAAACGCTCATGGTCAGCCCACTCGGCGGGGATTGTCTCGCCTGGACCCACGACGAGCGAACGTCCGAACTCCAGCGGACCGACCCCCACGGCCGCGTGCTGAGAAGTTGTCTTATCGGGCTGGAGTTGCTGCCGAGATTCGAGGCCGACCTCGCCAACGGAGCAGCTTCGGACCTCGCTTACGGTGGGATGGGTTGATCCACAATGTCCGCATCGGATTTCTGCCATTCGTACTGGTCTACACCACTGGCTGGGAGAGATCGTCAGTGCGGTGTCCGTGCGACGCCTGGAGTCCGCGGACGTTTGGCTTCAGCTGTCGAAACATAGCGCTCCGCGACGCGTCGCGGCGGACTCCAACGTAGTAGTTGATCCAGTCTGCGACCAGATCGCCGTGAATGTGGCTCACGTGTATGTCGCCCGTGACACAATGCGAGGCGGCCGCCGCGGTATTGATGTCGTCACCAGCGACCATTCGCGACGCGACATTGTTAATGAGTCTCGTCGCGGCAGCGAGGCCTACGTTCGTCAGCACCAACTCGGGAAGACCGAAGTCGACGAGTCCGATGCTGTACGCCCAACTCTGGGAGGGGTGGCCAGGTCTGACTCCTTGCACCGCCCATCCGTGAACTCTGATCGTAAGATCCAGCGACCGCATAGCTTCTTCTGCTGTATATCCATCACATCTCAAGCACATGCGACCAGGCTTGCCACGGGGTGTGACACAGCAGAGTTGGTGCAACCCTAAAAGTCCTCCGCGGAAGACAAACTGGAAGCTATTCAACACCAGTCGATACTGCCTGAACCGCCGTGCTTAGCGAATAGATAACTCATGTCCCAGCCCCGAGTTATGGTGCTGAGAGCAGGCGGCGCTGGACGGCGCCTGTTGTGGAGAGAGAACATGGTGGCTGTAGGCGTCACGTCGGGGCATCACAAATCGCTTGAGATGTTGCGGCAGGCGACGAGCGTGCAGGCCTCCCTGGCGATGTACCGAGAGGCTTTGGGTCAGCAGGAAGTATTCCTCAGGCCAACTGACAACGGCTTGACGGTCTTGCCGCTGGATCGCTCGGCGCCGAAGTTTGTGCATGCCGGTCACCTCACGACGATTCCGCCAGAGCCGAGATTCGTGGCCAACAAGGTCGCGGCCTACCAAACCGAGCTTGAGGGTGCATTTGCAAACCCCAAGCCCGAAGAACAGTTCTCACTGTGTTTCTTGAGATCTGCTCTGGCCCATGGGCTCAGATTGTCCGGTTCGGGCGAGCTGTTCGACGCCATGAGGGCCATCTATGCACCCGGAGGTGAACTCGACGGGGTCAGACTCGACGTGAGTATCTCGGCCCGTGCGGAGGTCTGGACACCGATGGATCGCATCCGGATTCCGGCTGTGGCAGGCAGCCCAGCTCAACCGTCCCCGCTTGGACCGCAGAATCCTGGCGATGGCACGTTTGCCGCACGGATGCGGCACCATCAGTCCTGGTGACGGGCCGAGCGACTTGGGGTTCCTTGGGGGACTGGTCCGACAAAGGGCTTGACCCGTCAGCTCGGGAGCATGCTGCAGACATCCGCGGCCGAGAAGGGTCTGAACTTTCTCACGGCTGGAATCCACGCGGCCGCCAAGCACCGGATCGCCGAAGGTGTTGGCGTCGAACCGTTCCGCTGTACCCACAATCTACTTTCATCCCAGCCGATGTGTTTCAACCTGTTCGGCCCGTTTGTGGATGACCCGCAGCTGGCCCTTGCGATGCTGCAACCGCTTCTACCGGTGGCGGCGACCGAAATCACCTGCGTACGTATCGAGTATGCGCCAGCGCCAGCCAGCGAGTACTTGAACGACCGCACCGCCTTCGATGCGTTCATCGAGTTTCGGGATGAGAACGGCGAGCTGGCGTTCGTGGGAGTAGAGACGAAGCCCACAGACCGTTCTCCCAGAAGTCCCCCGATACCCCGAGGTACCGGGCCCTGACTGAGGTAAGCCACTCCCCGTGGACGAGTTCACCCTCTGAGCTTGCGGACAAACGCTGGAATCAGCTCTGGCGCAACCAGCTGCTGGTCGAGGCAACGCGCAGTCATCCAAGTCGACCCCACGGCAACCGCGGTTGGCTGGCAATTGTCGCCCATCCCGAGGATCCTCACCTCAACGGCACCACGGCGGACTACCGGAAGTTCCTGTCCGACCAGGGCTCTGTGCTGGCGTGGCCCGTTGACGCGGTGATCGCAGCCTTTCGTTCAGCGGCTTCGACGCCAGCTGAGCACACCCGGCTCAATGACTTCGAGGATCGTTATCTGAACCTGGCCCTCAGTGCTCCTGGTGCCTAAGACCACCCCCTAGACGACGCGAGAGACAGACGCTTGCGAAGCCGCTGCACAGTACGTCCATCGGCGCTCGCCAGACTCACCGAGTAGCCGGCGCCTCGATGATGTACAGCAGTGGGTGTGGTGTAGTTTTCGGCCGTGATTGCTACTGAGCTTCCGCAGGTCGACCATCTGCTTGTTGTCACCGCCCATCCTGATGACGAGTCGTTCGGGCTGGGCGCGATTCTCGCGGCCTTTGTAGCGAGCGGGACGGTCGTGGATGTATTGTGTTTCACCCGGGGCGAGGCGTCCACCCTCGGAGAACATGAGCACGATCTTGCAGAGCTGCGCGACCAGGAGTGTCATCGGGCGGCCGAAGCTCTGGGGTTCGACACAGTTGACATCCTGGACTATCCCGACGGAGCACTTGGCGATGTGCCGCTGAGCGAGCTCGCACAGCATGTCGAGCGCCGCGCCGGTGACTCAGAGCTGCTGGTGGTGTTTGACGAGGGCGGCATCACCGGCCATCCTGATCACCGTCGCGCGACCGAAGCAGCCACGGACTGGTCTCAGCGGAGCGGCGTGCCGGTGCTGGCCTGGACCTTGTCCGCCGACGTCGCTGCGACACTCAAGGACGAGTTCGGCGCTGGTTTCATCGGAAGGGACCGCGCCAATCTGGATGTCGAGCTCTCAGTGGACCGGACCACGCAGCTCAAAGCGATTGCCTGCCACGGCAGTCAGGCCACCGGGAACCGTGTGTTGTGGCGCCGCCTGGAACTGCAGGCCAACCAGGAATGCCTCCGTTATCTCACCTGAGCCAAAACTCCATAGATGCGTAACTGGGTCGGCTATGACCGCCGAGAGTTACGCATCTATGTCTTAGGGGGCGACCATCAATGTCACAGCCCCTGGGTACGATGCTTTGGTGTCTGAATTCAAGATGGTGTCGGATTTCCAACCGGCCGGTGACCAACCTCAAGCAATAGCGCAGCTGGCTAAAGGAATAGAGGCTGGCGACCGCTTCCAGACCCTGTTGGGCATCACCGGGTCTGGCAAGAGCGCAACAATCGCGTGGATGATCGAGCAGGTTCAACGACCCACGTTGATCCTGGCGCCAAATAAGTCTCTGGCTGCTCAGCTGGCTAACGAGTTCCGGGAGTTCTTCCCGAACAACCGAGTTGAGTATTTCGTCAGCTACTACGACTATTACCAGCCTGAGGCCTACCTTCCGAGCTCTGACACGTACATTGAGAAAGACTCATCCATCAACGACGAGATCGATCGGTTGCGCCACTCAGCGACGGCGGCTCTACTGACGAGGCGAGACGTCATTGTCGTGGCATCGGTGTCTGCTATCTATGGACTTGGTCCGCCAGAAGAGTACGAAAACTCACTCCTGCACCTGCAGATCGGCGATCAGATCGACCAACGGGCCACCCTTCAGCAGCTCGTGAACATGCAGTACGAACGCAACGACATGAACCTGGTGCGAGGCAAGTTCAGAGTCCGGGGAGATGTGCTTGAGCTCCATCCCGCCTACGAAGAGAACATCGTGCGTATTGAACTCTTTGGTGATGAGGTCGAACGCATGACGTCCGTCGATCCTCTCACGGGCGAGAAGATGGCTGAACTGGATGAACTCGTGGTGTTTCCGGCAACGCACTACGCCACCTCAGACGATCGTATGACCCGGGCGATCGCGTCGATCGAGA
>CAYUOD010000183.1:0-5653 GCA_964446225.1 uncultured Acidimicrobiales bacterium
CGCACCGCGGCGAGTGCCTGATCCAAACCGGGGCGGTCGCGCTTCGTGCCAGTCAGGCCATGATCGAGATAGATCCGCTCCTCCGCGACACCTAGATCCAACAATTGCTGGCGTTGCGCGGTGAGATCCTGCTCATCAGTTGAACAACGTGCGTAACCAATCTTCACAACGGCCATGGGCTCGCTGTAACGCATAGCCCCCGTCCAGTGAGACGATCTGCGTACCGGCTATGTGAGACGCTTTGAGCGCTCCTGCGACTCAGCCAAAGGTCCGCATGACAGTGTCCGGTTGGGGATCCCCAACTGAGACCAGCTGGCTCATGCGCGCAAGGTCGTCCCTGTCGACACGCCTGCTCTGACCCTTGCCTGAGGCCGAACTTGGTCTGGTGTTGGTAAAGGACGATGCCGGCGAGCTCCTGGAGTTCGCTGAGGCTGTCGTCGACTCCGTGCATCGCTGAATGCCGGGATCAAGCGGTGAGGCCTCATCGGACTTACGGGTGGGATTTGAGCTTATCGAAGACCTTGTCTACCTGTTTGGCCATGCCAGCTACGGCGAAGCCGGCCACGCTGAGATCGCTCGTTTGCACTGCGGCAACCGCGGCCCGATTGTCGTTGTCATTACCAGTAACGAAGAGGTCATCGGTATAGACGCTCACTACAAGACCACGGCCCAGCGCACGATCGAAGGCACGGCGAACACCGGCCCCATCACCCGCGTAGATCAGCACTGGCAAGCCGAGTTTGGGGAGATAGTGCTGCTCCGATGCATCCACGTAGTCCTCTCCGACAAGGTGCGGATACCGCGACCCGATTCCGCTCGTTACGAACGCCGCAACGTTCAGCTTCTGCCAGATTTCCAGGTCCAGACGAACAGCTACCGCGACTTTCCATGGGCTTTCCATAGGCAAAACCTACTGAACTCAACCCGAGCCGTCTTGTACGCTGCTCGCGTGTCCGCATATGCCCCTAAGAGCCGAGTCAGAGCCTGGAAGCCACCGCTTACAGGCGTGGACGAAGTCCTGCACGCATCCTTCTTCGGACACGCCTACCCCGTGCATTCGCATGCAAACTGGACCCTACTGATCATGGACGCCGGCGAGGTCCGCTACGACCTCCACCACCACGATCGAGCAGCCGACATGAACCGAGTCACAATTCTGCCTCCCCACGTACCTCACGATGGTCGCTCCGCTCGACCAGAGCGCGGCTTCAAAAAGCGAGTGCTCTACGTTGACACAGAGACCATTCCAGAGTCGCTCGTTGGGCGTGCCGTCGACCGCTCGGCGGTGCACGATCCCAGCTTGAGACGCTCTATATCGCACCTCCACAACGCGCTTCTCCAGCCCAAGAACGACCTTGAGTGGGAGTCCCGGCTTGCGCTCGTCGTTGAGCGCATCGGCTGCCTCCTGCTCTCACGACCAGAAGCAACCGCCGACCAAAGTCCCGGAGCCGCGGCCGCCCTCCGCGATTACCTGGATAGTCAGCCGTTCGAGCGTCACGATCTCGACGAGGTCGCTCGGTCCCTTGGCTGGAACAAGACGCATCTCATCCGCGCCTTTGCCGCAGCCTTCGGACTTCCGCCGCACCGTTATCTCATAGGGCGCCGCATCGACGAGGCCAGGAGACTGCTGCTGGATGGACTATCTCCCAGCGAGGTCGCTATTGCCGTCGGCTTCCATGACCAGCCTCACCTCAACCGGCACTTCAAGAAGTACCTAGATACAACCCCTGGCAGATTCCAGCAGTCCGCCATATCGTCCTGATCCTAAGTTCGCCTGTGAATGGGCCGAGTGTGACCTAGAACACACACACAGCCTCCACCGCGTACCGTATCCTTGACGCTTGGCGCCCGATGACCTCTGAGGTTGGAACGTGCCTGGCGACACTCTGGTCGCCCGCCCCCCAAAAATTCCTCCAAGGTCGTTGATGTCATCACTTGAAACCCTGCCCTCGTCTACGCGCATGCCTCGCGAGAGCTTCCGCGAAGCCTGGCTAACGAACCCCAGAGTGAACCTGCTCTCTGGCCTCGTCGTAGCGCTTGCGCTCATTCCTGAGGCGATTTCGTTCTCGATCATCGCAGGCGTCGACCCGAAGGTCGGGCTCTACGCATCATTCTCGATCGCGATCATCATCGCTTTCTCGGGTGGCCGCTCCGGCATGATCTCTGCCGCTACTGGCGCGATGGCCCTCGTCGTGGTGCCCCTCGTACAGCAGTACGGCGTCGAGTACCTCTTTGCCGCAACCATCCTCGCTGGATTCATTCAGGTCGGATTCGGCTACCTCGGCGTCGGCAAGCTCATGCATTTCGTGCCCCGCACGGTGATGGTGGGATTCGTCAACGCCCTCGCGATTCTGATCTTCCTCGCGCAGATCCCCCACATCTTCCTGAGCGGCGACGAAGCTGGAGCGCAACGCATGAACCTGCTGTTCATCGCGCTTGGCCTCGGGATCATCTACGGCCTGCCTCGGATCACCAAGGCCGTGCCCTCTCCGCTGGTAGCAATCGTCGTGCTCGCAGTAGCTGCGGTCACGATGGACTTGAATCTGCCAACTGTGGGTGACATGGGCGAACTGCCATCCACACTTCCGTTTGTAAGTCTTCCGGGCCTACCGTTCAATCTTGAGACGCTGGGCATCATTCTGCCGTTCGCCATAACACTGGCCATCGTCGGGCTGCTTGAGTCCTTGTTGACCGCACAGCTTCTTGATGACCTGACAGACACCCGCTCCGACAAGGACCTCGAATCCAGAGGTCAAGGCATCGCCAACGTCGCCACCGGATTCCTCGGTGGCATGGCCGGCTGCGCCATGATCGGCCAGTCCATGATCAACCACCGCTCGGGTGGACGGACTCGGCTCTCGACTCTGGCCTCTGGCTTGTTCCTCATCGTGCTCGTGATCGGTCTCGGCGATCTCGTCGCACAGATCCCAATGGCCGCACTCGTTGCAGTCATGATCATGGTCTCGGTCGGCACATTCAACTGGCGCAGCGTGAAGCCGCACATTCTCAAGTCGCTGCCTAAGACTGAGACGTTCATCATGGCAACTACCGTGCTCGTTGTGGTCGCGACCGAGAACCTTGCCTACGGCGTCGGCGCTGGCGTTGTGCTCTCGACGATCTTCTTTGCTCGCCGAGTCTCTGAGCTCGTGAAGGTCACCAGCGTTCTGGATCCGGACAACGTCGAACGTCTCTATGCCGTAAGCGGCGAGCTGTTCTTTGCGTCGACGAACGACCTCGTGCACAGCTTCCACTACGACAAGGTCAAGGTGAAGCGAGTCGAGATCGACCTCAGCGAGGCACGGATCTGGGACACCTCAGCTGTTGCAACCCTCGACACCGTCGTCGCCAAGTTTGCTGAGCGGGGCATCGAAGCTCACCTTGTGGGGATGAATCCTCACGCCGAACTCATGCACGCCCGCTCCACTGGCAAAGTCGCCAATGGCCACTAACCGCGCGACCCAGCTCGCGAGCAGTCCTCATCTCACCCTGGTTATACCGGTACCCCCTATGGGTAGGGACTTTGTGCCCTACTGGTAGACTGTCCTATATGCAAGGGTGCAGACGCTGGAGACAAAGTCTTCTAGCAACAAGGGGCACCACGAATACAGGGATCGGAGCGGACAATGTCTGTAACCGTCGGATCAGTCGTAGAAGATATTCTGGGACCGGAACTCCCACTCAGGATCGGGGCCTATGACGGGTCAGAGGTAGGACCACCCGATTCGCCAGCCAAGATTATGGTGCGATCGCCCGATGCACTTCACCGCATAGTTACCGCGCCAGGCGAGCTCGGGCTGGCTCGTGCCTATGTTGCCGGGGACCTCGAGGTCGAAGGCGACCTGCGCGCAATGCTGGACTTCCGAGCGCAACTCGCGGAGATGCACATCGGACTGCGCCACGTCACCCAGTTCGGCCGGTTGCTTGGACTACGCGGATTGTTCAAACACCTACCCGTCCCACCCGAAGAGATTCGCCCTAACGGCAGGCTCCACAGTCGACGTCGCGATTCTGAAGTCATTACCCATCACTACGACGTCTCTAACGACTTCTACCGACTGCTGCTCGGTCCGACCATGACCTATTCCTGTGCCATATTCCCAGACGACGCCACCACGCTTGAGCAGGCACAATGCTTCAAGTACGACCTGATCTGCCAGAAGCTCGGACTCAACCCAGGTATGCGATTGTTGGACATCGGCTGCGGCTGGGGCGGCATGGCCATACACGCTGCACGTCACTACGGGGTGTCAGCAGTCGGAGTCACCCTGTCACAGGCTCAGGCCGATCTCGCAGAGAAGCGAGTCGCAGATGCAGGCTTCTCAGACTTCATCCAGATCCGGCGCCAGGACTATCGTGACGTGAACGACGGGCCATACGACGCGATCAGTTCCATTGGCATGTTTGAGCATGTCGGTATGAGGCGCCTCAGCGAATACTTCGATCACATAACTGCTCTGCTCGTCCCAGAAGGCAGATTCCTCAACCACGCCATAAGCCGGTCAGCTCCAACCGCTGACACCCACCTTCAACGACGAAGCTTCTTCAACCGGTACATCTTTCCGGACGGCGAACTTCACGAGGTCGGCAGCGTCGTGTCCGCGATCCAACAGCACGGACTTGAGGTGCGCCACTCCGAAGGACTACGCGAACACTACGCACGGACACTGAACCACTGGGTCGACAACCTCGAATCAAACTGGGCTACAGCAATCGAGCAGGTCGGCGAGACGCGGGCCCGTATCTGGCGGCTATATCTCGCGATCAGCGCCGTCATGTTCGAGGACAACATGATCCATGTTGATCAGGTGCTCGCGGTAAAGCCGACGCCCGGTGGAGCCAGCGGCTTTGCGCTGCGCCCAGAGTGGGAAGCCACCACTCAGGACCAGGCACGGACGTGCGTTAACTAGTCCTCCGGTTCAATCGCCGCCGAGTGAGGTCACAGTGGCCTCTTGCTTCGCCGAGGGTCGCTGGAAGGCGAACAGCGCTCGGTTGAATGCGGCGACCACAAGGAACCCGACGAGAGAGAACCCGACGATCGCAAGCAGATCAACCGCCGCTATTGAAGTGGTCTTGAAGAGTTCCTGACCGATCGGCAGATAGACCACGCCGAGCTGGAGCACGAACGACATCGCCAGAGCGAACACCAACAGTCGATTGCTGAAGAAACCCACCCGGCGTAGTGAAGAACCCTCAGCCCGGACGTTGAAGGTATGAAGCATCTGCACAACCACCAGCGTGGTGAAGAGCACGGTTCTCGCCTCCTCAAAGGCAAGGCCTCTCGGGAAATATGCATAGACAAAGGAGAACAGGGCAGCCGCCGCGAGTACAGCCCCCTGCCAGCCAAGCGTTATGAGGCGAGATCGGCCGAGGATCTCGTGGCTCTCGTCGGGCGGGCGTTCCATTATTCCTGGAGCCGCTGGATCCACACCGAGCGCAAGTGCCGGCAACCCATCGGTCACGAGGTTGATCCACAGCAGTTGCGTGGCGAGCAACGGCTCGCCCAGTGAGCCGAACAGAAGAAAGCCAAACAGCATAACGAGCACCTCAGACGCATTGGCTGAGAGCAGGAAGTACACGACATTCTTGAGGTTGGCGAAGATCGACCGGCCGTACTCGACCGCTCGCACAATCGTGGCGAAGTTGTCGTCGGCCA
>CAYUOD010000184.1:0-2734 GCA_964446225.1 uncultured Acidimicrobiales bacterium
TGCTGGGCATGATGGCCCGGGGCACTGCCGCTGACGTAAACGTGGTTGCTCTCATAGGGGAGCGTGGACGAGAAGTCAGGGAGTTCCTCGAGGATGACCTTGGACCAGAAGGGCTGGCCCGGTCGGTCGTCATCGTAGCGACCTCAGATGAGCCTCCCTTGGTGCGTCTGCGTGCCGGTGAGATGGCAACGCGCATCTCCGAGTGGTTCGCTGATAGCGGCTCTGATGTCCTCTTGATGCTCGACTCACTCACCCGTCTTGCAATGGCGCAGCGTGATATCGGTCTCGCGGCAGGTGAACCGCCGACTGCTCGTGGATATACGCCTTCCGTTTTCTCGATGATGCCCAAGCTTCTTGAACGGACCGGACCGAGGGTGAATGGAACGATTACCGCGTTCTACACCGTGCTGGTTGAGGGCGACGATATGAATGACCCGATTGCCGACGCGGCGCGCTCAATCCTGGACGGCCACATCGTGCTTGATCGGGATCTCGCGACGCGTGGTCGCTATCCGGCCATTGATCCTCTGGCATCTTTGAGCCGCCTCGCCTCGAAGGTCGTACCCGCTCCGGGCCAGCGCAGTGCTGAGTCAGTTCGTGCTGCGCTCGCGGCGGTGGAGGAGATTAGAGATCTTGTTGAGGTTGGTGCGTACGTGCCCGGAACGAATCCGGTGGCCGACAAGGGTCTTGCCGCACAGGCGGACATTGTCGCCTTCCTTTCGCAGCGTTCCGATGATGTATCTGACTTTGCGACCGCATGGGATGCGCTTGCCGGTCTCGCTGAGAGAGTTGCATAGCCGTGGCAAAACGCAGAGATCCGATCCGAACCGTGCTTCGCCTTCGCGGCATTCGCGAGAAGCAGCACATGGCAGAAGTTGCCAAGGTGAATCAGAAGATCTCTGAGGCCAGAGAACGTATCGAGGAACGCCGCGCTGGCTATCAGGAGCGCCGAGCGCCTGAGACGATGGTTGATCCGGCGCGTCTGCGTGCGATCCAACTAAGTGGGATTCATTCGCACGAACTCCTCCAGATGGCCACAGAAGAACTCATCAAGACTGAGCATGAACTCACAGAGGCTCGACAGCGTTGGGCTGACGCCTCAGCGAAGAGAAAGTCAGCTGAGCGCTTGAACGATAAACGAAACAGTGATGCCGCTGCCGCGGCCCTACGGGCGAGTCAGCGTTCACTGGATGACCTTGTTGTGACGATGTGGGGACACCATCCCAGTCAGGGAAGGATGACATGAGTATCGCCCGGATGAACGAGATCCGCTCAAGTATGGATCAGGCGCTGAGCCTGACTCGTCGTGGACGACAAAGCTTTCAGGACATGCTCGAAGCCGAGGCCACCTCCGGCGGTCCGCGTCTCGACATACCTAACGATCCGACTGCTGATCTTGTGCTTTCGGGAGGCTCTACTGACACCAGTAAGTTTGTGTCGTTGCCCTTGACCGAGAACCGCTCTGGCCCTGTAACGCCCGGCGGAACCACGACTGACATTGCGTCGCCGTCACTACCTTTGTCGCTACCCACCATTTCGAATCTGCCTGCGAGCTTTGAGCCCGGCTCCGTGAACATTCCCGTCACAGGTAGTGAGTGGATGACGGCACTGCCCGAAAAGGGCCAGCCGTGGGCACAAGACATTGCCGCTGCTGCTCGTCAACACAACCTGGATCCCCGACTGATGGCCGCCCTTGTGTGGTCTGAGTCTGGCTTCAACGCGTCCGTTACTTCGCCTGCCGGCGCTATTGGGCTTGCCCAACTCATGCCAGGTACGGCCGAGGGTCTCGGTGTTGACCCTTGGAATCCCCAGGAGAACCTTGAAGGTGGCGCTCGCTATCTCAAGACACAGCTTGACCGGTTCGGAACACCTGAACTCGCCCTGGCCGCGTACAACGCAGGCCCAGGCAGGGTTGAAAGATCGGGCGGAATTCCCCAGATAGCTGAGACTCAGGCATACGTGAGTGTCGTTATGCAGAGATACGCCCAGCTTGGAGGCACCAGATGAGTTTGCCCGTTATTCCGGCAGCTCCGCTGGCAGAGACAAAGTCGTTTCGTCGCTCGCAGGGCCCGAATTCAACAGACCGGGACTTTCCCCGCTCCCTCCGGAGTGCGGTGAAAGAACCCGGTTCCACTAGGCCGGATCCTATTGATGTGCGGCCACGTTCGGAGCAAAGCACCGAGACGACGCGTCGCGAAGTTGCTCCGAGGGAGCGGCGTGAACCCGTCTCTGAAGGACCGCCAGCACCGACTCCTGAACCAGATACGGCGGTAGCGGGGCGCACCATGGACTCCGAACGACCTGACACCGCGACACAAGAGTCTGCCAAGCCCGCAGAACCTACAACACAAGCGACCTCGCCCACTGAGTTGCTCGTCGAGGCCACAGGAACACAGGACGTTGAGATTGATCTCACTGATACACAACTCGAGTCCGGCGATCTGCCTTTGTCCATCTCGACTGTGGCGGACTTCATTGACGATGAGGTCCTGTCGCAGGAGTCCGTGCTTGATCTTGAGGGTCTTGCCCAGTTTCTCGATGCCGTGCCGACCAAGTCGTCGGACACAGTGCAAAGCCTTGCTGAGATCGTGGCCCAGTTCCTCAGGGATGGGCCTGAGACCGAATCGGACGACGCTGTTGTCGATGGACTTGAGTCCGTACCGCGCCCCGACAAACAGATCTCGGATGTGGCTCCTGAACTACTCATTGCGACCATGGACACTGCGCCCATAGA
>CAYUOD010000184.1:2834-5648 GCA_964446225.1 uncultured Acidimicrobiales bacterium
GACACTGCGCCCATAGAGATTACGCCCGCAGAGATTACGCCCGCAGAGAGTGCCTCCGTAGACAGTGCGCCCGTAGAGATTACGCCCGCAGAGAGTGCCTCCGTAGACAGTGCGCCCGTAGATATCGTCGCCGCGACCGTGCCCACGGAGGCTTCATCCGCACCGGGTGATGGTCGGGCAGCTACCAGCCAGGATCCAGTCAGCGCAGCTGCCGTTGAGTTGAGTGAGACGAGCGTTGAGCCCGAGGTTCTGGTCAGCGAGAGCAGTGTTGTGGTGGCCGAAGCCGCCGGCACGACGCAGACACCAACGGATCAACCAGCCTCAGGAGTTCAGTCTCCTGAGAAGCAATCCACCCTGGCCGTACAAGTCCAAGGCGCCTCGGAGACTCCGAGTTCTCTGGGACAGGACGAGGCGCAGTCGGGCCTTGAGGATCAACCGCAGGAAGCAGCCAAGCCGCAGGCAGTTACCTCTCAGGCTCCTGAGACACCAAGACCAGGCTCAGATGTCACCCAACAGGTTCGTGTGGATCAGTCAGCGACTCCACAGCTTGTGGCAGAGGCTCAGCGCGGTGAAGGCACTGCGGCAGAGTCGATCGGCCGAGCCGCAGTACGCCTCGTCGAGCGTATTGAGGCGCTGCGTAATGCGCCGCCTCCACGTTCGATGGTTCTGGAGCTCACCGAACTCGAAGGAACGCGAGTTCGCGTCTCACTGGACGGCAACGTCGTACGCATGACCGTGATGGACGGATCCCTGGATCCGGACGCCCGCGAGCAGCTTGATCGCGAACTCAATCAGGCACTCGCCCGGGAGGGTTTTGACCTTGCCAACAGCTCTGATCAGCAACGTGAGCGCTGGGAAGAGGCTCAGGAAAAAGGCGAGACCGTGATCTCGGAGCGACAAAGAATTCGTATTCCACAAGCCACCGGGCTTCGACTTTAGGAGTGAGAACATGACCGACAGCATCTCAGGCGCACCGGCGCCCAGTAGCACAGCAGCCGCTAGCCCCCCACTAGAGACGGCCTCAGCGAACACCATTTTTGACGGCATGGGATCAGACGCTTTTCTGAAGTTGCTCATTACGCAGCTGAGGTATCAGGATCCGCTTGCTCCTACGGATTCGGGCGAGATGATGGCCCAGACAGCACAGTTCGCCAGCATGGAAGCCATGCAGAAGCAGACCGACTTCCTTGAGCAGAACGTTGGGTTCCAGCAGTTCTCGGTGGCGACATCAATGCTTGGTAGTGAGGTCACGGCCCTTGTCGACGACGAATCGATCACCGGCCTGGTGATTGGCGTGCGTACGACCGACCAAGGCCCACGACTTCAACTCGACAGCGGCTTTGACGTCGACGTTAAACAGGTCATCCACGTAGCAGCGAAGGCCGAACAGCCGGAGCCTAGCGATGCCTAGCAAGATCTCAACTCCTTCCAACCTCACCACAACTACTAAGGATGTGCGTTAATCATGATGCGTTCAATGTTCGCCGGCGTCTCGGGACTTCGTTCCCACCAGGCGATGATGGATGTAGTTGGCAACAATATTGCCAACGTCAACACCCCCGGCTTCAAAGCCAGTCAGGTCACGTTCGCGGAGACCATCAGCCAGATTGTTCGAGGTGCCTCTGGCGCTGGCTCAGCTCGTGGTGGCTCGAACCCGATTCAAATCGGCCTTGGCGTGAAGGTGTTTGCCATTGACGGCATCTTTACTCAGGGCGCATCCCAGATCACCGGTCGAAATACCGACCTCGCAATCCAGGGTTCGGGCTTCTTTATTGTTGCCAATGGGAACGAGCGGTTCTACACCCGAGCTGGTTCATTCGGTTTCGACGAGGTGGGCAACCTTGTTGCCCCCGAGGGTTACCAGGTCATGGGTTGGTCGGCAAGCTCCTCTGGTGTGCTTGATACAAACTCGCCGGTGAGCACCATTACCCTGCCTGTGGGTCAGGTCATCGACCCCATTGCCACCACGACCGTTGACGTTGGAGGCAACCTGAGCGCTGATGCGGTCGTCGGTGATACAACGACTTCTACGATCACGGTCTTTGACTCATTGGGCAACGGCCAGGAGGTCACGCTCAACCTCACGAAGACCGCGACCAATACCTGGTCAGCTGACGCTTCCATTGCTGGAACGTCATACACCCTTACGCCCTCAACGCTCACGTTTGATTCAACTGGAGTTCTCAGCTCTACGACACCTCTGGTGTTCAGTGGTTTCACACCTCCGGGTGCCGCTGCTCTCAACTTCAACATTCAACTGGATGGGCCAAGCCCGATCGTGCAGTTCGGTGGCGCGAGCACGATGGAGGCGCTTGATCAAAACGGTCAGGCCATTGGCTTCTTGCGTAACTTCAATATTGCCGATGACGGCACGATTGTTGGTCAGTTCTCGAACGGTGAGAACAAGGTTCTGGCTCAGATTGCGACGGCGTCATTCAACAACCCTGCCGGTCTGACCCGTGTTGGGAACTCCGCTTTCCGTGACACGACCAACTCCGGGCAGCCACTCGTTGGTCCAGCCGGTACGGGCAACCGTGGCCTGCTCGCTGCTGGCACCCTTGAGATGTCCAACGTGGAACTGGCCCGTGAGTTCACCAACCTGATCGTTGCCCAGCGCGGTTTCCAGGCGAACTCACGAGTGATCACAACCTCTGACGAACTGCTCTCTGAGCTCGTCAACCTGAAGCGTTAAGCCGCTTAAGAAGAAGTTCGTGATCGGCCTGAGGATTCGTGGGAGGCGATTTTCAGGTCGATTACGACTGTTTCGTACCAATACCCGTAAACCGATGCACTTTCCGACCGACGGAGAGTGCA
>CAYUOD010000185.1:0-5637 GCA_964446225.1 uncultured Acidimicrobiales bacterium
GTACTGGTAAACGACCAATGGCGCATCTGCACGACCTGGACGTGCTTGGCCCAACGGTTGCCATATCCCACGCCGTACACATTGACGAGACCGAAGTTGCGCTGCTCGTCGAGACAGGAACCTCGGTCATTTCGTGCCCGTGGGCCTACCTTCGGCTGGGACAAGGCATGTCTCGTGAGTTCAGACATCTGGCTCTCTGGCAACAGAACGGAGAGATCGCACTGGGCTGCGACAGCGAGAACGCGGGCGACATGGTCGACGCGATCCGCACCGCAGCTCTGTTTGCCGGGCTCGCCAAGGACACAAGCGTCGATGCGACGATCTTCGGGGCCCACGAGGCGTTGGAGCTGGCGACAATCCGTGGGGCAGAGGCTATGGGGGTCTCAGAACATCTCGGATCCATCGAGCCAGGCAAGCAGGCAGATCTTGTGGTTCATGACCGCACGCTGCTGGAGTGGATCCCCAACAGCCCTGACCCTGTGCTTCAGCTCATCTGGGGCAGCGACGGCCGCTCGGTGCGCGAGGTGTATGTCGCTGGTACGCGGGTGGTTGAGGGCGCTCAGGTGCTGGGCGTCGACCTCGAAGAACTCGCAGGCGAGGCCGCAATCGCAAGTACGGAACTCCTCCTGCGGAGCGGCATCGAACCGCCGTCCCGTTGGCCTCAGTCGTAATGGTCTGACCATCTGACCGCTGCTAAGCTCCGTTTACGCCATCCCGGGAGACCGTCACCATGAGTTACCCCAACACACTCATCTTCGTTGACTTCGCATCTGATGATTCAGATGCCAGCGCGGAGTTCTA
The DNA here is from genome assembly GCA_964446225.1 of uncultured Acidimicrobiales bacterium. Lineage (GTDB taxonomy): Bacteria > Actinomycetota > Acidimicrobiia > Acidimicrobiales > Poriferisodalaceae > CAYUOD01. The sequence goes on from CAYUOD010000185.1 coordinate 802, forward strand.
CGAGGAAGTCTTCGGCTGGGAAGTTGAATCACGCGAAGGTGGCAGCTTTCACCGGATCGTGCCCGGCCAGAACTTCCAGATCGACGACGGCAGCCAGGGCCCCACGGGCAATCTGCACCTCGGCATAAGCAACATCCAGAACCGGCGGCCCCACCCCACACCCGCCAACGGGAATGTCAAACTCCAACGCGGCGGCGGTGGGCCGCGGATCTGGATCCTTGTCTCTGACGACGATGACGGCGACGAAATCCTCGCACGCGCCGTGGCCCGGGGAGCAACCGAACTGTGGCGCCACCACTACTGGGCGGAGTTCAACGGTTTCAGTAACGCCTTCGAAGACCCCTGGGGCACAGAAATCATCCTCTGGATCAAAGGCGGCGACGACCCGGCGATTCCTGAGGGCTACACGAACGAGTAGGCGACCCGGCTCAGCCTGATCGGCGTGCTGAGACAGCCAACCCGGGCGCCGTCCAGCCAGAATCGGCGGCGTTGATATTCGCCCCAGGCAACACAACCTCATCAATAGCATCAAGCGTGTCAGTATCCAGGCGCAGTTCTGCTGCACCCAACAGATCAGCGACCTGCTCCTCAGTTCGAGGGCCAATGAGCGCACACGTCAGCGCTGGATGCTCGGTAACCCAAGCCACTGCCATGTGCGTGAGACTCATGCCAGCCTGGTCCGCGATTGTTGAAAGCTGCTCGACCGCAGCAAACTTGGCTTCGTTGGCCGTATCAAAGTGATCGGGGTTCGTCTCGGCCCTGCTACCGGTCGGCACGGAGTTGACTCGGGTGTACTTGCCCGTAAGCCAGCCACCCGACAGAGGACTCCACGACACGACACCCATGCCCAGTCGTCGAGCCGTAGGCAGAACTGATCGCTCGATGCCCCGACACAAAATCGAGTACGGGGGCTGCTCAGTATGTGGAGCTATTGCCGAGCGGCGCTCTGCGGACCAGTGAGCCGCAACGAGGTCCTCAGCCGGAAAAGTTGACGTACCCCAGGCCCGGATCTTTCCGGCCCGCACCAGATCGGTCAGCGCGTCAACCGTCTCATCGATGCTCGTCGTGGGATCCGGGCGATGCACCTGGTAGACGTCGATCCAATCGGTATTGAGCCTGCGCAAACTGTCGTCGATCGCCTGCATGATCCAGCGGCGGGAGTTTCCTTGTCGATTCGGATCATTGTGCTCACCCACCGGAAAATGAAACTTGGTACACAGCACCACGTCATCGCGGCGGGACGCAATCGCCTCGCCAACGATCGTCTCACTTTCACCAGCGGCGTACATGTCAGCGGTATCCACCAGATTCACCCCGGCGTCAAGCGCCGAGTTAATAATGCGATGACAAGAAGCGCCATCAGTATTGCCCCACGCGCCGAGCACCATGGTGCCAAGTCCGAGGCGGCTGACGTGAATGCCAGTGCGGCCGAGCGGAGCGTGGTCCATAGCTATTTCATGCCCCTGATGAACGGTTGAGCCAGCGCGGCCGGTGGTCGGACGCGATGAGCAAATATTGCGACACCGATGAGTGTCGCCAGGAATGGCAATGACTGCAACAACTCGGTGTTCACGTCATAGCCGAGTCCCTGAATGGACAGGCGGAAGGACAAGGCGGCAGCGAACAAGACGCAGCCGGCGATGGTTCCACGTAGTGTCCACCCACCAAAGATCACTGCGGCCAGCGCAATAAAGCCCCTCCCTCCAACAATCGAGTCCTCAAAACTGCCGATCTGCACGAAGATGAGAAACGCGCCGCCCAGACCAGAAGCAAAGCCCGAGTAGTAGATGCTCTGGCGGCGACGCTTGTTGACGTCGATCCCCGAGACATCTGCTGACTGCGGATTCTCTCCAGAGGACCGCAACTCAAGACCCCAGCGAGTGCGATACACCAGCCACCAGGAGACAGGCACCAGTACATACACAAGGTAGAACGGCCAGCGCTGGCCAAACAGTGCCTGACCTACGAGAGGGATGTCGCTGAGCAGCGGTATTTCCCACCGCGCAGCAAAGCTCGTGGATGGAGCGATCTCCCGATCAAGGAATCCCGTGAGACCCAGTACGAGAATATTGAGAGTCAGTCCCACGACAAACTGGTCTGCCACGAGCCGGTGGCTCATCTCTGCCTGCACACCCGCGACGAGAAGTCCCCCAAGCACACCTGCAAACAGACCGACTATGACTGACGATGAGAAGTGGTAACCCAGGGCCGCGGTAAACGCGCCGGCGAGAAGCATCCCCTCCACGGAAATATTGAGTGTTCCAGACTTCTCTGCAACCCACTCTCCGGTTCCGGCGAACACCAGAAGCCCCGCGAACAGAGCCGCGTTGATGTAGGTGGACTCGCTCGAGAAGATCTCGCCGATAGCGCCAAGGAAATCGAACATGCTAGGTCCTTGCTGTCGCGGCGGAACGGGCACGACGTTGGTCGCGCAGGAACATCACGGCTGGGGGAATGAGCAAAGCCAGCACCAGGAGGCCTTCGATGACATCGGTGATGCGCCCCTCAACGCCTGTACTTCCGACAAAACTTGATCCGGTGCGCAGAGAGGCAAAGATGAACGCCACAGGAATCGCCACCAACGCCTTCTCCCGAGCAACGAGGGCAACAAGCAGACCCGTCCAACCAATGCCAGCGGAAAACCCGGGCACCAGGCGGTAGTTGCCAAACGCAAAGCCACCGCCTGCCAGCATCGCCGCGCCGGCGAGACCAGCGAAGCCTCCACTCAAGAGCAACCCCGCCGAGCCGTAGCGGGTACGTGAGACACCCGCGCGTTGAGCCGTACGGTGATTGCGGCCCATCATCCTCAGTCGAAAGCCCCACACAGTTCGTGCGATCACGAGAGTGACAATGATCGCCAGAAAGATTGAGGTGATAACAGTGAGCGGAAACTCATTGCCGAATATCTCAATCGTCGGAATGCGACTGTTGTCGGCGAGTTGCTCACTCACCTGATTTCGATTGCCGCGGTTCGCCTCAGAAGCGAGCAACAGCCAGTCCCAGCGCAGACCGTAGGCAACTGCCTGACCAGCAACAGCCACAAGCAGAAGCGTTGACAACACCTCGGGCACGCCGCGCCAGAAGCGCAGGAGTCCCGCTATTCCAGCCCACAGGGCTCCACCGACCACGCCAAAGATCAGCATCAACATCACGTTCAACGGACCAGGACCGTCAATCAAGAATCCGAAGTAGGTCGCGAACGCTGCTCCCATGAGCAGTTGGCCCTCTTGTCCGATGTTGACGAGCCCGGCCCTGCCGGAGATGACGGTGCCAAGCGCCACGAGCAGAATCGGGGCCGCAGTTCCGAGTGTTTCTCCCCACCGACCAGGCGCACCGACGCTGCCCTCAACGAGAGCACTCATCACCGGACGCCAAGCGCCACCTGTGGCGATAACCAGCAGAGCCGACAATGCCAACGCTCCAAATACGCTGGCAACGTACAGCAGCACCCACTCAACTACGCGGGCTACCGGGCTGCGCTGAGTCACGGCGGATACAGTCTCCGTTTCCGAAGGAGTTGTCGTCTCGGTCACGTTTCTGCGCCGCCCATAAGAAGACCAAGTCGTTGCATGTCTGTCTCGGCGCGGAGCATCTCGCCCGCAATACTTCCGTCGTACATGACCAGAATACGATCGGCTAGATCCAAAATCTCTTCGAGGTCACTCGATATGAGAAGCACAGCAACGCCATCCTCAGCCGCTGCACGAAGCCTCGCCGTCATGTACTCGATCGCGCCGACATCGAGTCCCCTGGTCGGCTGCGCGGCGACAAGCACCTTCGGGGCTGCGCTCAACTCGCGTGCAAGAACGACCCGTTGTTGGTTTCCGCCGGACAGCGACCACATCAGTGCATCAGGTCCAGAACATTGGATGTCGAACTCCTCAATGAGGCGTTCAGCGGACTGGCGCATCGCCCGCAGATCGATGACGCCAGCTCGGGAGACCTTGCTCTGATCCACGAGGATGAGATTCTCGGCGACCGTCATGTCCAGAACTACGCCCGAGTCGTGGCGGTCTTCGGGAATGACTGCAACCCCCGAGCGGCCCATTGCGCCGGGGCGACCAGACGCGACCTCAAGGTTGTCGACGCGTACCGAGCCACTGTCCAAGGCCACAAGGCTCGACAAGAGGTCAGCGAGTTCGCGTTGCCCGTTGCCTTCGACCCCAGCAATGCCGACAATCTCACCAGCATGTAACTCGAGGCTCAGCCCGTCTATGGCAGCGACCCCACCGGGGCCCTCTGCGCGCGCGTTCTCGATGGTCAGAATCGGCTGCGCAAGTTCAAGATGTTCCTCGGCACGCTCAGCCTGATCGGCCGCATCAACGCTCAAAATTCCAAGCGCCGCCCGTTCGGAACGCAGCGACACCTCGCGCCCAACCATCGCGGTCGCCAACGCTGGCGCATTGCTCTCAGACGTCACGCAGCGGTCCACAATCTCACCGCGACGCATGATCGTAATCTCGTCAGTAGCCGCAAGAACTTCATCCAACTTGTGACTCACCAACACAAGGGCCGTTCCCTCTTCGAGAGCTACGTTGCGCAGCGCCGCGAACAGATCAGCTGACTCCTCGGGGGTGAGCACTGAGGTGGGCTCATCGAGCACGACAATGCTCGGGTCGCGGCGCAGACACTTGATGATCTCAACACGCTGACGCAACCCTGCCGTGAGCGTTTCCACCCTCGCGAAGGGGTCAATTTCCAAGCCGTAGTGCTCGCTGATGTCACCAATCCGCGAGCGTACAAGAGCTGGTGACAAGCGCCCCGCCTCACCGAGCGCCACATTCTCCCAGACCGTGAGCGCCTCAACCAGACTGAAGTGCTGATGGACCATGCCGA
>CAYUOD010000186.1:0-5612 GCA_964446225.1 uncultured Acidimicrobiales bacterium
CTGATCTGCTCGAACTTGCAGATGGCAACGTTGTGGACCTGAGGCTGAACGATGGCGTTCACCTCACCGCCAATGGTGGTCTCAGGCTTGCAAAGCAGGTTCTGGCGATCATCGACAATGAGATTGAGGCTAGTAAATGAAACTGCGAATCCTCCTCGCAGCGTGTCTGATTGCGCCACTGACGCTTGGCGCTGGGTATCCCCAGCAGGCGTCGGACCCCCTGGCGTCAATTGTTCCTGAGCATGCACCCGAGTTCTCGGGGCCTCCAGGAATTGCAAATCTTGACATTCAGCGGGATGAAGGCTTCGGGAGCCCGGCAAAGCGACTCAGGACGCCGACTGCGGAGGATCCCTTGCGCGTCTACTTCGGTGGCGACTCCATGGCTGGCTACCCCGGACTGCAGATGGAAGAGGCCTTCCCCGAAGACATGCCGGTCGAGATTCGCAGTGAGGCCGTCATTTCCAGCGGCCTTATCACTCCCTGGTTCTATGACTGGCCGCAGAGTCTGGCCGATGTGTTGGTCGACTTCGATGCTGATGTCGTCGTCCTGTCGATGGGCGGCAACGACAATCAGGGCTTCGAAGGAATTGCCTTCAACTCACCTGGCTGGACCTATGAGTACCGTAAGCGTCTGATCGAGCTCGCCGACGTTGCCGCCGCTGACGATCGCATTGTCATCTGGGTTGGAATGCCGCCGATGCGCGATCCCGAGTTGAATGCAGCGATGCCAATTCTCAATGAGGTGTCTTCTGCTGCGCTCGGAGACCGACGCAGCTCTGACTATGTTGATGCCTGGTCAATCATGGCCACGCCGGATGGGCAATTTACTGAGCTTGTCGAGGCAAACGGCATTGCCGTCGATGCGCGAGCAGGCGACGGGGTGCACTACACCTTTGACGGAGCTTCGCTGGTCGCCGATGAGGTCGTTGCAATAGTGATGGACGCAATCAACCCGCCCTAGAGCCAGCAATCTGCCCTAGGCGGAGGCGTCGGTGAAGCGCAACTTGAGGTCGCCCAGTTGTACGAGCATTGAGGCGATCCAGCCTCCAAGTGAGCGAAAATGCTCATCCAGGTCTGCGCCGTCTCTGAGCGCCTGCTCTGAGAGTTCGTAGGTGCCTTCGTAGCGGACCTCGATTGCATATGAGGTCTTGTCCGGCTCGGCGATCAGTGTCTCAACGGTGGGACCGGTCCGCGCGAGCGGCTCGTTGCCAATTGCGGCACTTTGTTCGGGGAGGCACCCAAGAATGAGCTTGTGGTCCGGGAAGTCACCGAGACGCTGAATCCTCAGGGCGAGCTCGATGTCGATTTTCGGTGGCTCTGCAGAGTCCTCACCGATGTACCAGAGTCTGTAGGCCGTCTGGGACCAGGTTGGCCAGTCCAGCGAGATATTGACCTGGATCCGCGGAGGGTCACCCTCGCCGGGCAGATGGTACGAAGACTCGAACACGATGTCGCCCAGCAGCACGTCAAGCTGGAAGTGCTCCTCGAATGCGTTGCGTTCAAGCAGGGCGTCCTCTAGCGCCACTTTCATCGCTCCGATTGCATCGGTAAAGACGTGATCCAGCATGACTTTTCGAAGCTTAGCCAGCGGTTCGGTGTCTCAAGAGAAACCGCGGAACCTTTCACCCGGATGCCCCCGTTGCCCGGCTTCGTGACCACGACCGGTATTCCGCCGACGCTGGCATGCAGCAGGTAGGGCTGGCCCCCTCCAGTTGTCCGGCACAAGCTCATTCGAGCGGTTTCTCTATTTCCTGGGTGGTGAAGAACTCTTCCATGGTGAGGGAGGTTTCGTAGAGTTCTGTGGCCAGGTCAACGCCCAGGTAGCGGTAGTGCCATGGTTCGAACTGGTAGCCGGTGATCTCCTGCATACCCTTGGGATAACGCAGATGGAAACCGAACCGGTAGGCGTTGTCGAGCAACCACATGGCCTCGGATGTCTGCTCGAAGCAGGGTTTCAGCTGACACTGGGCGCTGAGGCTCGTGATGTCCATCGCAAGACCGGTCTGATGCTCGCTTGTCCCCGGTCTTGCGCTGTACTTCTCGGCGTTTGCGAGGCTCGTACGGTTCTTGAGGCGCTCGAACACCGCGGCCTGCGTGGATTGTGATCTGAAACCGCTGAGCAGTACCAGGCGTATGCCGTCCTGTTCGGCTGCGGCGAACATCTCAGCAGCGGCCTCTGTGGCTACGGTACTGATCTTCGCGGCGTCTGCAGAGGGTGGTTTCGCGCTCTTCACATTCGGAACAGCGAGACTCTCCGGTGCATAGTTGTCGGTGAGTGGGCGATCCCGGCCGACCATCCACCACGGACTTCCCGGGGCATCGACGGAGAACTGACTCTTATCGAAGCCCGGTTCGGTGGTTGTTGTGGGCAGTGCTGTTGTGGTCGTGGGAGCAGCAGTGGTGGGCGGTGCAGTCGTGGTCGCCGCGGCAGTCGTTGGGGGAGCAGACACCGTCGTCTGGGCTGATTCAGCGAGTGTCTGCGTTGTCGCGGAGTCCTGGGATCCAGCGCCCTGAGTCGCCGTTCCACAGCTCGCGGCGAGCAGAACCGGCGCGAGAATCCATAGGGTTGAGCGGCGAAACATCCTATGAAACTACTGTATTCTCTTTGCCGAGCGACTTCGGTGGATGCGGGCTGAGGAAGCCGCAGCGCACGCTGAGTCCAGCGGATCGCTTGACGATGGCGATCTGGCGCCCAGGTTGGACCGCGGGCCTGGGGTCGTCGAGTTTTCCTGCTGCGGCTTCAGCAGCGACGTGCAGATCGCTCACGGTGCAAACGATGCCCCATAGCGAGGAGACGACGTCCTCGGCCTCGTTCGGATTGCCCACAACCTCCAGAATGGTTTCTCCGAGACGGTAGAAACACTGGGTATGGCTACTGCTCACTTCCCGGGTTCTTCGCAAGGTGAGGCCTGCGGCCACCAGCGTGTGCTGTGTTCGTGCGAGATTGTGCGTCGCGAGGACTACGTGATCCACCTGGATTGCGCTGTTGGGATGGCAGAGCGCGTCTTCACACGCACTTCCAGCTGCTGGCTGCACGGATCCCAGGGACTCCGTGGCGATGCCTTCACGGGCCTCAATGACGCCTACCCGATCCGTCCCGCCAAGACTCCAGCCGACAATTCCAGTGCCAGGCTTCCCGAGCCGTAGGGTCGTGTCTCCCACGCGCACCTGCAGGGAAAACACAGAAAAGCCGATGCCATTCCAAGCAGAAGGAGCATCGGCTATATCCAAATTGACCAGCGCAACTGTCGGGCTCTGGTCAGACAATGATGTTGTTCTTAACCGCGACCAGCGTTTGGGCGCTTGCCATGGTTGGCCTTGTTGCGTCGAGCGCGCAGTTTGCGTTTCTTGGTTTTCTTGGAGGGCATAGTGTGTCAATGCTACAGGGGCTGAGCGCCCACCTCAAACCGCCCCGGGTTGTAGGAGTGCGGGCCGTTAGCGTTGTAGCCTCGTATCCGCGATGGAACGATTCGGATTTGTCGGACTCCCCAATGCGGGCAAGTCCTCACTCTTTAATGCACTCGCCGGTGGTGGCGCGCTTGCTGCTCCCTATGCCTTTGCCACGACCGACCCCAACGTGGGAGTGGCACGTGTGCCCGACGAACGGCTACAGGTGCTGTCAGATTTGTCTGGTTCCAAGAAATTGGTCCCGGCGACCCAGCAGTTTGTAGATATTGGCGGACTGGTCGAGGGTGCCAGCAAGGGAGAGGGCCTCGGCAACAAGTTTCTGGCGGGAATTCGGGAGGTTGACGCGATTGTCTTTGTACTCCGCGCCTTTGCCGATTCCGATGTGCCCGGGCCGACCGATCCGCTTGAACATCTCGCAATTGTCGAAACCGAGTTGGCGCTCGCCGACCTTGAAGCAGTCTCGAGTCGGCTCGAAAAGCGCCGCAAGGTAGCCAGACTCAATAAGAGCGACCAGGATCTTCAGCTTGAGATCGAGGCTCTGGATGCCGCCGACGAGTCCCTCTCGGAAGGTACTCCCATATTTCGCAGCGGGCTCTCAGAAGACCTGAGAAATGCCCTCAAGCCCCACTTCTTGTTGACGAACAAGCCGGTGCTGGCAATTGTGAATATTTCCGAGGACCAGCTTGGCGATGCTGAGGCAATAGCTCAGCCCGTGGTAGATGAATTGGCCGTCGCCGAGGTCCTGCCCATCTCGGTGCAGCTTGAGGCAGAAGCCGCAGAGCTTGATGCTGATGATCGCCGGGAAATGCTCGAGGCACTCGGACTGGGGGAAGGCGCCATGGGTCGCTTTGTGCGCGCGGCGCATCACCTTATGGGACTACGCACCTATCTCACCACGGGTGAGAAAGAGACGCGTGCCTGGACCTTCCGGAACGGCTACACCGCACCACAATGCGCCGGCATCATCCACACTGACTTTGAACGCGGATTCATTCGTGCTGAGACGATTGGTTTTGCTGAGCTGGTGGCCGCTGGATCATGGGCTGCGGCGCGAGAACAGGGCATACTTCGTCTTGAGGGCAAGGACTACGTCGTGCAGGACGGCGACGTAATGGAGTTTCGGTTTAACGTTTGAGGTGACGACAATGGCATGGCTAATGCGTGACGGCGACGTGCTCGCGAGCCTTGAAATTCCTGCGACACGGCGCCAAAGAGCGCGCGGACTTCTCGGGCATGACGGGTATGAAGGAGCGATGCTGCTGTTGCCCGCTCGCTCGATTCACACTGTGGGTATGCATTTTGCGATCGACGTGGCCTACTGTGACGCAGAGATGAAAGTCATTGGCGTGTCGACGATGCCGCCGCATCGCGTGGGGCTGCCGCGCTGGAAGGCACGGTCGGTGGTTGAGGCCGAGGCTGGCGCGTTTGAGCGTTGGTCGCTGACAATTGGACAGCAACTTGAGGTGCGTGAATGAGCGGAACACTCTTGGTTGTGTCGACGCCGATCGGCAACCTCGGAGACCTCTCCAAACGCGCGATTGAGGCCCTCGAAAGCGCTGCTGTGGTGTGTTGTGAGGACACCCGCCACACCGGTGGGCTGCTGAGCAAACTTGGTCTGCGCGCTCAGCGTCTTGTAAGTGTGCACGAGCACAACGAAGCTTCGCGTATCGACGAAATTGTGGCGCTCCTCGACTCAGGCCAGGATGTCGCCCTCGTCAGCGATGCTGGCACACCATTGGTATCTGACCCGGGCCGTCGACTGGTTTCTGCGGCAATAGCGGCCGGTGCAGAGGTCGTGGCGGTGCCTGGTTCCAGCGCGCTGCTGGCTGCGCTGGTGGTGAGCGGATTCGCAGCAGACCAGTTTTCGTTCGAAGGTTTTTTGCCCCGCAAGGGACGGGATCGTGTCATTTGTCTTGATCGCGTCGCCCGGGAACGACGCCCGAGTGTCATCTACGAGGCCCCGACCCGGGTCGTCACGACGCTTGACAACCTCCTTGGAGTATGTGGCCCGACCCGTGGTGTGGCGGTCTGCCGGGAGCTCACCAAGATGCATGAGGAAGTCTGGCGGGGGAGCCTGGAGCTGGCCGCATCCGCAGTGGGCGATCCGCGTGGGGAATACGTGATCGTGGTCGAACCGGCTACGCCGATCGATGCGACCGTTGTCGATGTTCAAGAGGCCATAGATGCCCGACTGGGCGAGGGGA
>CAYUOD010000187.1:0-5591 GCA_964446225.1 uncultured Acidimicrobiales bacterium
TGGACCAGTTCGCCGTGAAGGCGACGATAAAGAAGACCGCGAAGGCAACAGTGGGGAAGAGCATCTACATAGTTAAAATCGGTGTGCACCATACCATCTGTGCGCCATCGGTTATGCGGCAGTGCAGTCGTGGGACACTGGAGGAATGCCAAGTTCACAGCAGAATCCATTTGATATCGCGACCAAAGCAGCTGAGGAGCTTCGGGAGACGCTTGACGGTGCCCGGCCAACTGTGGCCCTCGTCCTTGGTTCTGGCTGGGCGAGCGCCGCCGAGAAACTCGGTTCGGTGCGCTGCGAGATTCCAATGACAGATCTTCCCGGGTTCCCCGAACCAAGAGTTGCGGGCCACAGCGGCATCATCCGACTGCTCGATATCTCCGGTACACAAGTGCTGGTCCTGGCTGGCAGGGCCCACCTCTATGAGGGCCACTCGCCTCACGTGGTCGTGCATGCGGTCCGGACTGCAATTTTGGCTGGCTGTGAAACCGTCGTGCTGACGAACGCCGCCGGTTCGCTACACACCGATTGGGCCCCAGGAACACCGATATTGCTGTCTGACCAACTCAATCTCACCGGCACAACGCCGATGATCGGCGACGACCCACCAGAGCGCTTCAATGGCCGTTTCTGCGATCTCACCGACGCCTACTCCCCCCGCCTCAGAAAAGTTGCCAAAGAAGTAGACCCGTCCCTGAGCGAAGGTACCTATGCCGGAATGTTCGGCGGAGCCTACGAAACGCCCGCCGAGGTTCGTATGCTCGCAACGCTGGGAGCAGACCTTGTCGGCATGTCCACCGTCCTTGAATGCATCGCGGCGCGACATCTCGGAGCCGAAGTCCTCGGCATCACCCTTGTCACGAATCTCGCCGCCGGACTGGCTCCCGACGGACTGCACCACGGCGAGGTTCTTCAGGCTGCTGCAGATGCAGCTCCACGCATCGTCGGGCTGCTCGGCGGAATCATCGAGAAGCTATAGGCAATGACTGTCGGCCAAGAGCAACGTGACTCCTTGCAGGGCCTGCTCCTGCTCGCCACGCCTGCAATCGAGGAGCCGGTCTTTCGCCGCACGGTCATACTCGTGCTCGAACATAACCCCGAAGGCGCCGTCGGCCTCGTGCTGAACCGACCGAGTCCTCTTCCAATTGACGCCGCCGTGAAGAAGTGGAGCCAGTTCGCGTGCCACCCCGCAGTGGTATTCACTGGCGGGCCGGTCGATCCGGACTCTGCCATCGCCCTCGCGCGGATACGACCAGAAGTCGTCACCGAGATTCCGCTGCTCGTGGGCAGGGTCGGTATTGTCGATCTGGCCAAAGATCCGGAACAGACAGGCAAAGACATCGCCGCTCTCAGAATATTCGGGGGCTACGCCGGCTGGGGCGCAGGTCAGCTCGAGAACGAGATGTATGACGATGCCTGGTGGGTCGTCGATCCAGTCGCAGACGATCTCCTGACCCGAACGCCAAACACACTTTGGCACGCGGTGCTGGCCCGTCAGCGCAACAAACTTGCATGGTTCGCCAATTATCCAGAAGATCCCGAGATGAACTGAGCGTCAGCGACGCTCTCCCGTGACGTGCATGCCAGGTGCATGCCAAGCTAGAGAGGTGAGTGACACCTCAATTGATGCGGCTCGAGCCTGGCTCCACGTAGACCCGGACCCTGCGACCAGATCTGAACTCGAAGAGCTCATGGCTGGTCCACCAGATGAGTTGGAGCGACGTTTCGCTGGTCGCCTGGCCTTTGGAACCGCCGGGCTGCGGGGCGAACTGGGCGCCGGTCCCACCCGCATGAACCGGGTGCTCGTACGCAGTGCTGCAGCAGGCGTAGTGGAGGCCCTCAAGGCCTCGAACGCGCTGAAGCGTCCGATCGTCATAGGCTGCGACGCTCGTACGAACAGCGACGTCTTCGCCGCTGACTCCGCACGGGTCATGGCGGCACGGGGCGCTACAGTCGTTTTGCTTCCACCCCAGCTCCCCACCCCGGTGCTCGCGTTCGCGGTACGCCACCTCAACGCCTCCGCTGGAATCATGGTGACGGCAAGCCACAATCCACCGGCCGACAACGGCTACAAGGTGTACTGGGGTGACGGTGCCCAGATCGTCCAGCCCATCGACGAACTCATAGCTGGACATATCGACCAGGTCGGCCTCATCTCCGAGACCGAACTCGCTGCCGCCAATGACCCCCGTATCTCCCAGGCTGGCGACGAGGTTCTCGCCGCATACCTCAAGCAGACCGTCGCAGCCTCGGTCCAAGGTTCAGTGCCAAGCCGACCCGATCTCCGGGTCGTCTACAGCGCAATGCACGGAGTCGGCGGAGCAACACTTGCCCGACTGTGGTCTTCCGCGGGCTTCGACGCGTTTATGCCGGTGCCCGAACAGTTCATGCCTGATCCCCGGTTCCCGACAGTACATTTTCCGAATCCCGAGGAACCCGGGGCCATGGATCTCGCGCTCGCACTAGCGAAGTTGGAGCAGGCCGAGTTGATCATCGCGAACGATCCGGACGCGGACCGACTCGCCATTGCAATCCCACCGCGAAATCCAGACGAGGGCGATTGGCGGGTGCTCAGTGGAAATGAGATCGGCTGGCTCCTCGCTGAATACCTGCTTACGCACTCCGAGGGTCGAGAGCGGCTTGTGGTCACAACAATCGTGTCCTCTGCGATGCTCACCCGGATAGCTGCGCAGCATTCGGTACATTCTGCACGCACGCTCACCGGCTTCAAGTGGATCGTGCGGCCCGGTCTCAGCGATCCGACCAAACGGTTTGTGTTCGGGTACGAGGAGGCCATCGGGTACGCGTGCGGCAGCCTCGTACGCGACAAGGACGGGATCTCAGGAGCGCTGATCTTCGCTCAGCTCCTCGGAGAACTCCTCAGCAACGGTCGCAGCGTGCACCACGCACTTGACGACCTCGCAATACAACACGGAGTACACGTCACCGACCAGGTCTCGTTGCGTTTCGATGGTGAGGACGCACAATCGACACTCGACGCCATGATGCAGTCTCTGCGCGCTGATCCCCCTGAGAACCTGGCTGATCAGGCAGTATCCAGCTGGATCGATCACCTGACTGAAGGTGAGCTCCCCCCGACCAACGCCGTGACCTTCACCACCTCAACGATGCGCGTGGTGGTTCGCCCCTCAGGAACCGAGCCGAAACTCAAGATCTACCTGGAATCAGTGCAGCCCCGCTCCGCCGATCTCGACGGCTCACGCAAGGCTGCCAAGGCCGAGATGCAACAGTCCGTCCGCGAGATGCTGGCCCTCTTTGACGCCTGACCAGCAACTGCAGTGCGAACCAACCATAGAACCTGGCAGACTGAAACGGTGTTAACGGTCATAGATCAGGCATCCGGTCTCAGCGCGTACTCGGCGCAGGGACGCTCTATCCAAATTGGCTCAGTGGACAAGGTCGCCCTCGAAGCTCGCGCCAAGGCGTTCCAGACCCGGTCCATCAAGACCACGTCGAAACGCGCGGCCCTTGAGCTTTCGATCCGTTGCATCGACCTGACCACACTGGAGGGCTTCGACTCTCCGGGCAAGGTAAAGGCAATGTGCCAAAAGGCCATCAGGCCTGACCCTCACAACCCCGACCTGCCACGAGTCGCAGCCGTATGCGTCTATCCCGAACTCGTCGACGTAGCAGCCGAAACGCTCGCCGGAAGTGGCGTGAAAGTCGCAAGCGTCGCAGGAGCGTTTCCCAGCGGGCTCAGCTCGATGGATGTCCGGGCCGCCGACATCAGAGATGCGGTTCAGCGCGGTGCAGATGAGATCGACATCGTGCTCAATAGGTCAGCCTTCATGACCGGTGACTACGCGACCGTCTTCAACGACGTCGCCGCCTCGAAAGAAGCGTGCGGTGACGCACACCTGAAAGTCATCCTGGAAGTTGGTGAGCTCGGCAACTACGACCGAGTCCGCAGAGCCTCCATGATCTCGATGCTGGCCGGCGCAGACTTCATCAAGACCTCGACGGGCAAGATTCCGAAGGCCTCGACGCTGCCAGTCTCACTTTGCATGGCCGAATGTATCCGGGATTTCCACGACCAGACCGGTGAAGTCATCGGACTCAAGTCCGCCGGTGGAATCCGGACAGCGAAACAGGCATGGCATTACCTGGTCATGGTGCAAGAAACGCTGGGTTCGGCCTGGCTCCACCCAGACCGGTTCCGGCTGGGGGCATCGAGCCTGCTCAACGACGTTCTGCTGCAGCTCAACAAACTCAACGACGGTCGCTACTCAAGCCCCAACTACCTCACCCTGGACTAGAGCCATGCCTGCATCAAATGACCAACATCCAGTCCTGGCCGCTGGCGTTGAGCTGGAGTACGCGCCGGCACCCGAATCAACCGCCATCGTCTCTATTGCTGACTCCTACGGTCTCTTCCTGGATGGAGAGTTCACCGACGCCAGCAGCAACAAGAGCCTCGTGTCGCTGAATCCTGCGACCGAAGAGCCGCTCACCAACGTTGCCATCGCCAATCAAGCCGACGTTGACGCAGCAGTGGCCTCATCCCGCAGCGCCTACGAGAACGTCTGGCGCGATATGCCGCCCAGCGAACGCGCTAAGTACCTTTACCGGATCGCCAGACAGATCCAGGAACGGGCACGCGAGTTCGCGGTTCTTGAGACACTCGACGGCGGCAAACCAATCAAAGAGAGTCGCGACGTTGACGTGCCACTGGCTGCAGCGCACTTCTTTTACTACGCAGGTTGGGCAGACAAGCTGGAATATGCCTTCGGCGGCCGGGCAGCAAGCCCCAAAGGCGTAGCTGGACAGATCATTCCCTGGAACTTCCCGCTGTTGATGGCGTCATGGAAGCTGGCTCCCGCGCTCGCCGCTGGCAACACAGTCGTGCTCAAACCAGCTGAGACGACTCCCCTCACCGCTCTGCTTCTGGGCGAGATCCTGCAGGATGTCGGATTGCCGCCGGGCGTAGTGAACATCGTGCCCGGTGATGGCACAACAGGCAGTGCTCTCGTGAACTCTGACGTCAACAAGATCGCGTTCACAGGATCCACGGGCGTCGGCAAGGCGATTCAGGCCGCGCTCTCCGGCAAAGACACCAGCCTCACACTCGAACTCGGCGGCAAGGCGGCAAACATCGTCTTTGAAGACGCTGCCATTGACCAGGCGGTCGAAGGCGTCGTGAACGGGATCTGGTTCAACCAGGGCCATGTTTGTTGCGCCGGCTCAAGACTGCTTCTGCAGGAGTCGATTGCTGAGCCGTTCCTCGCCAAGTTGCGCCGCCGCATGTCCACCCTGCGAGTTGGCAACCCGCTCGACAAGAACACCGATGTCGGCGCAATCAACTCCGCAGCCCAACTCAGCCGCATCGAGGCACTCGTGCAGACGGGTCTGGATGAGGGAGCCGACATGTACCAGGTCGACTGCGATCTGCCAGAGTCCGGCTACTGGTTCAGGCCGACAGTCTTCACCGGCGTGGCACAGTCGCACACCATCGCACAGGACGAGATCTTCGGGCCTGTGCTGTCGGTGCTGACTTTCCGCACCGAAGATGAAGCCGTGGCCAAGGCCAACAACACGCCATACGGCCTCTCGGCTGGCATCTGGACCGAGAAGGG
>CAYUOD010000188.1:0-5554 GCA_964446225.1 uncultured Acidimicrobiales bacterium
CTTCTTCAGCGCTGGGTTCAGGGAATCCGGCATTCAGCGAGAAGATCGTCGACGAGTACACAGCGCCGCTGGAACAGCAGGAACGCACGATGACGGTCTTCGGCACAGGCGTGAAGACCCTGGTCTTTCTTGTCGTGCTTGTCGCCGGAGCAGCCTGGGGCTGGGCCTCGGCCACGACACCGGTCGCACAGGATCTGGGGTCCGGCTACGCGAATACCACCGTGACTATTCCTGGCGGTTTCTGGTTGGCATCGTTCGGGGCACTGTTCGTCGGGATTTTCCTCACGATTAATCCTCGCAAGGCCGCATTTCTGGGCATCGTGTACGCAGTACTTGAGGGCTATGTTCTCGGCGCGATTTCGGCGGCATTCGATGCGCAAACCGAAGGCATTGTAGGAGCGGCCATTCTCGCGACAGGGTGTGTCTTCCTGGTCTCGTTGTTTCTGTACCTCACACGGATTATTAAGCCGACAAGGAAGCTCGCGTTCGGGGTAACGGCGGCAATCGGTGGACTTATGCTCCTCTACTTCTTTGTATTCATCATGTCGATATTCAACTGGAGTTGGCTTTACAGCGAAGAGTTCCGGGTCGTTGGCATTGTCGTGCTCGTGCTCAGCGTTGTGCTCGCGGCCTTGAGTCTGACGCTCGACTTCGGCACTGTCGAGCACGGGGTGAACTCCGGCGCACCGCGATTCTTCGAGTGGTACGCGGCTTTTGGTCTCATGGTGACGCTGATATGGCTGTACATCACGTTGCTACGACTCATTGCCCTCATGACGCGATCGCGCTAACTCGGCAGGCGAATGTGGCATGCTCGGTGAGGTGAGCACCCAAGACGTCAGCAAAGAGTTGACCGAACTCAGGGAGGAAGATCGCCGGACCTGGCGTCGCCACCCGGGGGACGTGGCGCGACTTGTGGCGCGAGTCCTCTCTCTGTGCCTCATCCTTGGGCTGACAGCCGTCGCCCCCGCCGCACTCAGCGGAATCTCGGTTGACGTTGTGCAACTGTTCGCGCAGCTTCCCGTAGCGCTACGTGATGCACTCGTTGGTGTTTCGCAGTTCGTGGCGTTCGGAATTCCGCTTGCGGTCTTCGTCTGGCTGCTGCTGAGGCGCACAGTTGCGGAGGCGCTGCTGGTCGTAGGGGCCGCGGTGTCGGGCGGAGCCGTGATGTCTTTGCTCATTGACTGGCTGGACCGAGCGGCCCCGCCTACTGACATTGCGGACCTGCCCTCAGACTGGGTGATCAACACTGCATTTCCCTCGTCTTCGTATGTGGCTGCTCTTGTAGCCGGTGCTGCCGCTGCGTCGCCTTTGATGAGTGACGCATGGCGCAGAGTCGCCTGGTTTGGAGTTGGGACTGCCGTCCTCGTTCGCGTGATGACTGCCACCCAGGCTCCAGTCAATCTTGCGGTGACAATCGTGTTAGGCGCAGTGGTTGGGTCGGCTGTGCTGGTCGGCGTTGGGTCGCCGCGGCGTAGGCCGGGGGCTTTGTCGCTGCGAGCCGATCTTGCGCGCGGCGGCCTTGAGGTGGATGAGCTGAGCGACGAGTCATCTGAGGCGGGCAGGCGGACCTATCTCGGCTCCGCCGGCGGAACCGCAGTCCGCATCGCATTCATAGATCGTGACGATAGAGACGCGGATCTCCTTGCACGGTTTGTACGTTCGCTCCGCGTACACAGTGTTGGCGAGGACAACCTCTCGATGCAACCTCGACGTCGGGTTGAACACGAGGCTCTCGTGACCATGATGGCCCGCCAGGCTGGTGCCTCTGTGCCGCGGGTACATGCAGTAGTGCCTACTGAGCGCGACAGCGCGGTCATTGCTCTGGATGCGCCGCCGGGCAGCCTACTCTCAGAGCTGGACACCTCCGAGGTGAGCGATCGGGCGCTTGACGAGATGTGGCTCCAACTCACGATTCTTCACAGCAATCGCATCGCCCATCGTGCACTCACCGCGGACAACATCGTCGTGGAGAGCGATGAGACGTCGCTCATTGAGTTGGCGAATGCGCGCCTCGCTGCTGACGATGACCAGTGCGCTGTGGATGTTGCTGAGTTGCTTGTCTCCACAGCCCTGGTGGTCGGTACTGAGCGCGCCTTGGATGCAGCACTTCGTATTGCTCGCCGGGAGTCTCTCGAGACGGCGTTGCCGTTTGTGCAGCCTTCTGCTTTGCCGGCTGACACGCGCAAGCTGGCAAAGTCCCAGAAGGGACTGGTTGCTGAGGTTCGGACGGGACTACAGGACCGACTCGGCATAGCTGAGGTTGAGCTGGAATCGCTTGACCGGATCAGTGTCGTGCGGATTGTCACCTGGATTGGCTTCGCCGTACTGGCGTTCTTCTTGCTGACGCTGATTACCAGTTGGCCAGAGATCCGCGACGCGATGACCGGGATCGACTGGAACTGGATCGGTCCCATTGTGATTGCGACCGTGCTTGGGACGGTGGGTGGCGCGATGTCTCTGAGCGGCTCTGTCATACGCCCTATTCCGCTTGGTGAGGCCATTTGGGTGATGTTTGGCCAGTCCTTCCTGAACCGGTTCACGCCAATGAATGCCGGTGGCATGGCGATGCGTATTCGCTATCTGCAAAAAGGTGGTACGAACGGGACAGTGGCGACTGCCGCCATCGGTCTCACCTCTGCAGCCAGCGGTCTTCTGCAGGCGGTCTTCATTCTGTTTTTCTTTGTCTGGAGCGGTTCCAATCCCACAGACGGAATCGCTGGCGACGAGTCCAGCGGCGGCGACGACAGAACCCTGCTGCTCGTGTTTGTTCTTGCATTCGTGGTTGCGATTGCGGCCGTGCTGTTGACGCCGAAATTGCGCCATTGGCTTGTCAACTTCGTAAAGTCCAGCATTGCGAAGATTCGCGATGACTTTGGCGAACTCGCTCGTCGCCCCGCAAAGCTCGGGTTGCTCTTCGGCGGCGCAGGTGTGGGCAAGCTTGCGACGCTCACCGCGTTCGTATTCGCGTGCCGGGCGTTCGGGATCGATCTCTCGTACGCCGAGTTGGGTGCGTTGTACCTAGGGGCAAGTGCCGTGGCATCTGTGGTGCCGACACCAGGAGGTGTGGGCGCGATTGAGGCGGCTCTCGTGTTTGTGCTGACCAACGCCGGAGTAGATCAGCCGACTGCCTGGGCTGCTGTGTTGTTGTTCAGACTCATCAACTACTGGTTCCCGACGGTGCCTGGCTATTTGGCACTGAAGGTCTGCGAGCATCGCGAACTCGTTTAGCGATTCGCGGTGCCGTATTTCCTGATAGAACGTGCTTGTCTCTTGTCGGGGCACGGTCGAACAGGAGTGCAGCGTGAGTGATGAGATGGTCTTCGTGGCTGTTGTGGGGGCACGCTTCCTGATACCGCTGTTCATTCCAAGGTTTCCGCTGCCCGCGATCCTTGCAGCGCTTGTCATAGATGCGGCTGATCAGACCATCTTTCAGCAGTTCACCGACCTGAATCTGGACAGCTACCAGGGTTATGACAAGGCCCTCGACATCTTCTATCTCACGATTGCGTATGTGTCGACAATGCGGAACTGGTCGAATCCGGTTGCCTTTAAAGTCGGCAGGTTCCTTTGGTATTACCGGCTCGTCGGCGTGATGATTTTCGAGCTCACCGACAACCGCTGGTTGCTGCTCGTGTTCGCTAACACCTTTGAGTATTTCTTCATCTACTGGGAGGCAGTGCGCACGTCATGGAATCCGCTGCGCATCGCCAAGGCCAGCGTTCTTACCGCAATGGCGCTCATCTGGATCTTCATCAAGCTGCCTCAGGAGTACTGGCTGCATGTTGCTCAGCTGGATGTCACCGATTTCCTCAAGGAGGATGTGTTCGGGGTGTCCGTGGATGCCACCTGGGGGGATGCGCTTACGAATCGTCCAGCAGTCACAGCTCTCATCCTCGCGGTCGCCATAGGTCTGGGAATGCTTGCCTGGGTTGGAGCGAAGCGACTGCCACCGAGGGACTGGCCGTTCACCTTCAGCTCAGATCGCCAGAATGAGCACCTCGGCTGGGATCAGATGCCAGCCGCAGGCCGGTGGACCGAGCCTGTGCTCGGATGGGCAACCTTCGAGAAGGTTGCGCTGTTGAGTCTGGTCGCGACGATCTTCTCGAGGACGCTGCCCGGCGTCGAGGCGAGTGGCGTGCAGTTCGCAGTTGCAGTTGCACTGCTGGTCATGACAAACGCGGCGGTCGCATTGTGGAGATCTCAGCGTGAACTCGAGTGGGCCTCCACCCTCGGCCGATTTGTTGTGGTGTCGATAGTCAATGTGGTGCTGATCAACTTCTACAGTTGGTTTGCGAGCCGAGGCGACGCTGATGTGGACTTTGGGCCGGCGCTGTTCTTCGCGCTGCTCATCTCGCTGATCCTCGTGCTCTTTGACCATTACCGGAGAATGCGGTCAGCTCGCTTGTTCGCAATGGATCAACCAGACGACGCAAGTCTGCTCGCATGACTCACGTGACGATCTTTCACAACAAACACTGAAACTCCTCTGTCAATGCCGTGCGCATTGCTGAAGACCTGGGTGCGTCCATCACGATCGTGAACTACATCCAGGACCCTCCGAACGCCGAGACACTGCGTGAGATACTTGCCAAGCTTGAGGATCCCGCGACCAATCTGGTACGCCGCGATTCCAAGTTCAAGAAGCTGGAGCTCACCGAGCAGGATGTCACTACTGACGATCAGATCGTCGAGATTCTGGTAAAGCACAAGCAACTTTTGCAGCGCCCGCTGCTGGTAACTCGGGACAAGGCCATCATCGGACGTCCCAAATCGCGCGTCAACGATCTGCTCAATTAGGTCGAAATTAGACGCCTGGCGCCGGTTACTATCGGATGACAAATTTCATCACGACGGTCGGAAAGTGGTGCGGTTGGTGCTTCCTGGCATATTACGAAGTTCATGAAGGAACTCGTACTCCTTGCAAGATCGCCAACGGTTAGATAACTTACCGTCGTCACTTTTGGTGACTTCAGGCACAACGCTGCCTAGTCCTGGCCACCCGTGGCCTGCTTCGCGGTATCGACCAACCATGAGGGATAAATTGTGAAGAGATCAAGAAAGATCCCAGTAATCCTGGGCGTAATTCTTTCGTTTGCTCTGCTTGCCGCAGCTTGCGGTGACAGCAGTGACGATGGAGACACCAGTACTGGCGATGGAGACACCGCCACCACGGCAGCTCCAGTTGAGACTACCGAAGCCATGACCGAAACGACCATGTCGGATTCCGAGATGGATGACATGGGTGATGGCGAACATGATCTGTCTGACATTGTCACTGACGGCGAGTATGTCGTAGTCGAGGCTGGCGAATCAATCCAGATTCGTTCGCTCCAGGCAATCACAGGCGACGTTGCGTTCCTTGGAATTCCGAACCAACGTGGCGTAGAACTTGCCATCGAGGACTACGGAGCCATTGAGGGCTTTGAAGTCGACATGGGCGCGGGCCTTGACGATCTCTGTTCGGCTGACGGCGGTCAGGCTGCGGCCCAGATCATCGTGGCTGACACGCAGGTAGTTGGCGTCATCGGTACGAGCTGTTCGGGTGCTGCTA
>CAYUOD010000189.1:0-5549 GCA_964446225.1 uncultured Acidimicrobiales bacterium
GCGTCGCTGTGGACATAGATGTGGCAGTTACCGTCTCCATCGATGACGTAGGGCACCGAGGCATGCTCAAGGATCGAGCTGATGAGTGCCTTTCCGCCGCGCGGAATGAGCACGTCAATGTGATCCCGCAGTTGCATGAACAACTGTGCGGCCTCATGGCTCGTCTTATCTACAAGCACCAGACAGTCAGCAGGCAGGCCCGCCTGCTCAATACCGCCACGTAACAGCTCAGCTACCGCCGTGTTAGAGCGAATCGCAGCAGAAGAGCCACGCAAGAATGCGACATTGCCTGACTTCAGACACAGCGCCAGCGCATCGCTGGTCACGTTTGGACGGTTCTCGTAGATGATCGCCACGACGCCCAGCGGCACCCGCACACGACGAATCTCAAGACCGTTCGGGCGCACCCATCCGTCAACAATCTCGCCTACCGGGTCGGCCAAGCTGGCAACCTGACGAAGTCCGTCGGCCATAGAGTCGACGCGCGAATCGTCCAGGCGAAGCCGATCAACAACGGTCGACGGAACACCCTTGGCGACTGCAACAGCCACATCCTCGGCGTTGGCTTCGAGAACACGTTCAACGCCGCCTAACAGCGCATCAGCGCTCAAATGCAGTGCCGTGTTCTTCTGTGCCGTCGAAGCGACCTTCAGAGCTGTAGAAGCCGCAACAGCGCGATCGCCAAGCGCGACGAGGTGCGCATTAAGTGAGAGTTCAGACATCGTGCAAAAGTCTAGGAGGCTCCCGGTGGATTGTGCGAACTGATTCAGTCTGCAGCCAAATGAGCCGATAGGAAATACATGCTGCACTCAGTGGAACCCGGCAGCCGATTGACGCTGGAACTCATGGGAGACGACGATCTCCCCCATCTCCTCGTCGCGACGGTTGTCGCAGGAGAGGACCGCAAACTCGTCGTGCAATCGAACGACCGCTGGTTTGAGCAACTCCAACTCAACGAAGGCCTCGAGATTGTGGCCCGCTGGCGCGGCGACGGACAGAACGAAAGCAGCAACATGCGGCTGCTGGATCAACGCTCCGACGGCGACTCAAGGCTCCTGCTCGGACAAGCACTCGGTACCTCTGAGGTGGATCAGCGCCGGCACGCCCGCCTGCGCGAGAGGCGCACAATGCTATGGGGCGACCTGGAGCTCGGCGCACTGCGTCCCGGCACGGCCTACGACATGAGCCGCGGCGGACTGCGCTTTCACACCGCTGGTGACGCTCCTGAGACAGGCGACGATGTTGCGCTCGAGGTCATGCTGTCCAACGAGATATGTGAGATCAACGGCACGGTTGTCGGCCAGAACAACCGGATCGGCGGCACCCTGGTGCGGGTGGAATTCGACCTGTTCAATCCCGGCGAGCTGGAGGCTCTGTTCAGCCATCTCCAGAGAGGCCTGAGCGGAGCCCTCGAGAACCCCGATCCGCACGAAACCCTCTAACCAATTCGTAGATGCGTAAGTCTCGGCGGCCATAGCCGATCCAGTTACGCATCTAGCTCAGGGGAGCAGCACCAGGTCGTCGCAATGGATGACCTCGTGTCTCACATCAGGTGGCAGTTCGGATGTGTGACTGCCCTTCACCTGACGAACCTGCTCAGAACGCAGACCCACAATCCCACGGGCGAAAACCACGCCCTCCTCATCTACGACCTCAACGGTCGCGCCAGCCTCAAACTTGCCCAGCACATCTCGCACACCCGCCGGGAGCAGCGAACGGCCACCGGCCTCCAGCGCCCGCCGAGCCCCGGCATCGATCTCAATGCGACCCGTCGCTGCCACCGCGAACGCAATCCACACCTTCCTCGCACTCATCCGTTGTTCTTTGGCTTGGATCGTCGTACCTACGCCGCTCACACCGGCGATCGCATCACGCACGACGTCCTCACGGCTCGCAGAAGCGATGACCGTGCGCACACCAGACCACGCAGCCATCTTCGCGGCCGCGAGCTTGGAGGCCATGCCTCCGCTGCCCCGATCAGAACTCACTCCACCAGCCCGCGCCTCAAGCTCGGCATCCACGGAGACGATCTCATCTATCAATGTGGCCTCGGGATCAAGGCGCGGATCCGCAGTCAGCATCCCCGGCGCATCGGTCAGCAGCACGAGCGTGTCAGCATCAATGAGCTGGGCGACGAGAGCAGCGAGCCTGTCATTGTCGCCAAAACGGATCTCATCATCGGCGATTGCGTCGTTCTCATTCACCACGGGCACGACGCCCATCTCAAGCAGGCGGGTCACCGTCTGACGGGCGTGCAGATACTGCTGGCGCACCATGAAGTCCAAAGGAGCAAGCAGGACCTGCCCCGCGACGATGTCTCGCTGAGCGAATCCGTCGAACCACAGGTTCATGAGTTGAATCTGCCCGACCGCGGCAACCGCCTGAAGCGTTGCGCTGTCGCTGGGTCGCTCGATCCCCAACATGGGCAAGCCAGCAGTGATCGCTGCTGAGGTCACCACCACAACCTCGAGCCCGTCCCGCCGTGCATGAAGCACTTCCTCACAGGTCTTCTGAATCGCCCTCGAATCAAGCCTGCCGTCTGACGCGGTAATTGACGAGGTGCCGATCTTTACGACGATACGGCGACTCACACATCATCCTCGTAGTCGAACGCGAAGCTCCCAATGATCACGGTGTCGCCTTCGCTTACCCCAGCACGGCGAAGCGCCTTCGGCACACCCAGGCGATCGAGGCGTTCACGCACCACCATCAAGGCCTCGATGTTTGTAAGGTCGTTCAGGTTCACCGCCCGCAGAGCGTCTCTGCCCTCGACGTGAAACTGTCCGTAGTCGTCGCGCCGCACGCTGATGCCGGTAGGTGCTGGTCGATGGACCACAACGGCATCCACCAGTGAACTCTCATCCTTGCGGGCTTCGACAACCTGAGTCGCCATGATGCCGACAAGCTGCTGGATACCCTTACCGGTGACGGCCGAAATATGCATGCCGTCCCACTCATTGGTGGCGACGTCGGTCTTGGCCCCGACAATAATCCGCGGACGCTCGAGCAGTTCGGGGCGGTAGGCCTCCAACTCGACGAGCAATAGCTCCAACTGCTGATCGGGTGTCATATCATCGACGCTCGCCAGATCGAGCAGGATCACGATCACTCGGGCCCGCTCTATATGGCGGAGAAACTCGTGTCCCAGTCCCCTGCCTTCGCTTGCGCCCTCAATAAGACCCGGAACGTCGGCCACCACGAACTCGCTGTCGTCAAGACGCACAACGCCGAGATTGGGAGTGAGCGTCGTAAACGGATAGTTCGCGATCTTTGGCTTCGCTGCGGAGATCCTTGATATGAGTGTGGACTTTCCGGCGTTGGGAAATCCGACGAGCGCAACATCCGCCAACAGTTTGAGCTCAGCGTTATACCAGTGCTCTTCGCCGACCTCTCCCTGCTCGGCGAAACCAGGCGCCCGCCGCTTGTTCGTCAGGAATCGGGCATTGCCCTGGCCACCCTTGCCGCCCTCAGCGGCAAGCCAACGATCACCCTCACCCGACAAGTCGGCAATCACTGTGCCTTCGGGGTCACGAATCACCGTGCCGATTGGTACCCGGATAATCTCGTCGGCCCCGCTTGCACCGTGCTGCTTCTGGCCCTGACCGTGCGTACCGCTCTCACCACGACGAAACGGATGATCGCGAAATGCCAGCAACGAAGCAACGTTGTGGTCGGTCACGATCCAGACGTCGCCGCCCTTGCCGCCGTCGCCGCCGTCGGGTCCACCCATCGCGACATGGGCCTCACGCCGGAACGCGACGCTTCCTGCGCCTCCGTCGCCCGCTTTCACATGAATCTGACTCTTGTCTACGAACTGTGGCACCACAACAGGCTAGAAGGTCTTATCGCTGCGGTTCGCCGGATTCTTCGGTTGGCGATAGCGAACCATCCAACTTCTGCTCAATGATGCTGAGTCGTTCGAGGACCTCATCCAGTTGATCGCTGAGTTCATCAAGTTCCTCGGTGGAGTCGTCAGCCACCACCAGAGCAGCGATGTTGGCGATGATGACACCGAGCATCGCGATCCCGCCCATAATGAGCCCAGCAGCGACCAGCCTGCCGAGAATGGTCACCGGGACGACCTCGCCATATCCCACCGTCGACATCGTTATGAGCGACCACCACAAAGCATCGGGGAGGGTGTTGATGTTGGGGTTCTGATCAGCCTCGATGACATAGATCGCGAGCGCGGCGGCGAACCAGAACAATGTCGCAAGCGCGAACATGAGGTCCAGGTGATGGCGAGTCAGCAGCTCGATAACGGTTCTCGTAACCGATCGATCATGCCGCTCATGGTGATGCGTATGAACGTCGGCAGTCGGTTGTTGCATACTTGACCGGTCCTTGGTGTCTTGGATACATAATGGAAGATTCGGACAGGGGAAGTAGTGACCCAACCCACAAAGCGCCATCTCGGCCACCTCACAGGCTTTCGAACCGACGACGAACAGGACGTACTCGCTGCGCATGCACCGGTTCGCCTTGGACCAGGTCCAGTGGAACTCGTCGAGCTGACTCAGCGGCAACGACTCGGCCAGATCCAACCCGCGCCGTTCGCAACGCGAGCCGAAGGCGCCGGCAATCGCGCCCATGCTGAGCAGGCTGACCGCATGCGAACCTGTTTCGAGCGGGACCTGGACCGCATCCACCACAGCACCGCCTTCAGACGCCTCGCTGGCAAATGTCAGGTCTTTCTCGCGCCCGACGATGACCACCTGCGCACGCGGCTCACCCACGCGATCGAGGTATCGCAGGTAGCAGTATCGATCGCCCGGCCGCTCGGACTCAATATCGAGCTGACCGCCGCGATGGCAACCGGCCACGACTGCGGGCACGGCCCAGCTGGCCACGCATCTGAGGAGGCACTGTCGATCTTCCTGGATGAGGGCTACCACCACGCTGTGTATGGGGCAGACGTGGTCCTGGCGCCGCTGAACCTCTGCACCGAGACGCTCGACGGAATCCGCAATCACTCGTGGAACAGACCATCCCCCGGCACCCCAGAGGCCGAAGTTGTGGCCTGGGCTGACCGCATCGCGTACCTCTGCCACGACTTCGAAGACGCAGTCCGGGCCGGGGTCATCAACTACGAAGACCTGCCCAAGGCGGTTCACAGCCTCGTTGGCAGTGAACGGCGGGAACAGCTCCATGGCTTCATAACCGCTATGCACGAGACAATGGCCGACACGGGCGTCGTGGGCATGAGGCGCGCAGAGGCCGAAGCCCT
The DNA here is from genome assembly GCA_964446225.1 of uncultured Acidimicrobiales bacterium. Taxonomy (GTDB): domain Bacteria; phylum Actinomycetota; class Acidimicrobiia; order Acidimicrobiales; family Poriferisodalaceae; genus CAYUOD01. The sequence goes on from CAYUOD010000189.1 coordinate 5,228, forward strand.
CGCGGCGTTTCGCGAGTTCAACTACGAACGTATCTATCTACGCCCGGCATCGGTACACCAGGCTGACCAGGTGATTGCACTGCTGAGGGCGCTCACCGAGTGGTTCTGTGAACATCCCGAGGCGATTCCGGACAGGGACCCCGACAACGACTGCACCGCGGCCGCGGTGCAGTACGTGAGCGGCATGACCGATCGGTTTGCCATGCGTCTTGCCGTCGAGAAACTGGGCTGGAAGTCCGAGGCACTGCCGCTGATCACCTGAGTTGACCGCTCAATCGACCTTAACAACTGCTGGCAGTTTCCAGGTTCCGTCAAGCGCTTC
>CAYUOD010000190.1:0-5547 GCA_964446225.1 uncultured Acidimicrobiales bacterium
CAGAAACCAGATCATGACCCAGGCAGGCACCTCGATGCTCGCCCAGGCGAACCAGGTTCCTCAGTCCGTGCTCTCACTCTTGTAGGCACTGCAGTAGGTCTCACTCAGAAGGTCCTTGTGACCGAATGAGAATCTCGCACAGGAGCGGTCTTCGGATCGCTCCTGTTGCGCGTTTTAGGGAGTAGCGGTAAGTCACTTTATGTGAGATTAGGGGTGAAATATCTCACGCAAAGTGCTCAACACTCAGAGTGGTCGTACCGAAAGGTTGGTGATGGATCGCATGGAAGCGACCTAGAGAACACCATGGAGGTGGATCCCGTGACAAGGATCAATCAAAACATTCAGGCATTCAACAGCTATAGAAACCTTACAAAAACCAACAATGCGATGGGTAAGTCCCTCGAGAAGTTGAGCTCGGGCTTCCGTATCAACCGGGCTGCAGACGATGCAGCTGGTCTTGTAAAGAGTGAAAGCCTTCGCGCTGAGATCAACGGTTCACGTCAGGCAATTGCAAACGCTCAGGACGGCATCAGCTTCTCACAAACAGCTGAAGGCGCACTGAACGAAGTGCAGTCGATCCTGCAGCGTATTCGTACGCTCGCCGTTGACGCAGCTAACACCGCCACAACCGACGGTGTGCCACAGCAGGCTGAAGTAGATGAGCTTCTCGCTGAGATCGACGCGATTGGTACCCGTACCAAGTTCGCTGGCGTTTCGGTGTTCTCTGACTACAGCTCCAACGCATTGACCTTCCAGGTCGGCGCCGGTGCATCAGATCAGCTCACCGTGACCAGCGACCTCGGACTGGCCAGCAACGACCTGTTCGGTGCTGACCTGTCAGCAATCACGATGTCCAACGCAACCGCAGCAATCACAGCGATTGACACGGCCATCGACAACGTCAGTACTACTCGTTCAACACTCGGTGCTACTCAGAACCGCCTCGAGGCCACGATCTCGAACCTGCAAGTCACCCAGGAAAACCTGATGGCTTCAGAGTCCCGTATTCGTGACACCGACATGGCCCTGGAAATGGTGAACTTCACCAGAAACCAGATCATGGCGCAAGCCGGCACTGCAATGTTGGCCCAGGCCAACTCGGCACCACAGAGCGTATTGCAGCTCCTGTAAACCCCTTATTGTCGAGGGAGTCCTAGAAGAGACGTCGCTTACGCGGCGTCTCTTCTGCAGTTTTAGCGTTCAGCGCGTTAGGGTCAGCCGACACAAGCCATCACAGGAGATACATGCTCAGTCGCTTCGACGATTTTCCAGTGCATCAAACACCCGAACCAGTCATGGTTCCTGCCACAAGTGACCGGAACTTCTACGACCGCTACTGGCTGAACGGGTTCTCACTCGACAAAGACTGGTATTTCGGCGTCGCCATGGGCCGCTACCCGCACCTTGGCGTGCTTGATGCCGGGTTCAGCCTGGTTACAGATGGACGCCAGCACTGCATCAATGTCAGCGGAAGAGCACCGCAGGACCCCGCGGAAACCTCGCTCGGCCCTGTGAACATCGAGATCGTCGAACCCATGCGCCAACTTCGCCTCACCGTCGACGACGCAACACTCGGCGCCGACCTGCTGTTTACCGCCGACACCGCTCCCGTAAACGAAGGCCGTCAGCAACTCAGTCGCGGCATAAGGACCTACTACGACGTCACCCGATTCGCGCAATACGGCTCCTGGACAGGCGAGATCTCGTTCGCAGGTGGGACTCTGCACCTGGACCCACAGTCGAATCGAGGGACAAAAGACAGATCCTGGGGCATCCGTCCCGTGGGCGCACCCGAAGCACCGTCAGCACCAAGCGGTCAATCGCCGCAGTTCTACTTTCTCTGGGCTCCCATCCACTGGCAGAACAACTGCACACATGTCGGACTGTTTGAAGACGAGCACGGACACCAACTGCACGCCGGTGCAGCCAGTGTTGAGCGCACAAGCGGAGAGTTCTCACCTCCACTATTGGCAACCGACGTACAAGCCACCGTTGTCTACCGTGCAGGCACACGGCGCCTTGAGCGGGGCGAATTCACCATCACCCAATCCGCTGGTCGCACGCTGAGTTTCGTCGTAGCGCCAGAGTTGCTCTTCGCCATGAAGGGTCTCGGCTACGGACACCCGGAGTGGCGCCACGGGCTCTGGAGAGGCGAGCTGGATATTGCCCATGACGACTGGATTCTCCAGGACCTCGACCCACTTGCTCTCGAAAATCTGCACATCCAACAACTCGTAACCGCAACAAGGGGCGACGAAACCGGCCTCGGCACAGTTGAGCAACTCTGCGTTGGCCCCCACTCCCCCTCGGGGTTTACGAGCCTTGCCGACGGGGCGCGTTAGTCCCCAACTTGTGATGGCCATCCCCCAGACCTCAGCAGACCTCTCTGCGGACCTCATCACACATCTGCTCCAATCCCGTCACCCCGGAGTGAGGCTGAACTCACTGAGCGCAACGCCAATCGGGACCGGACAAGTCGGCGACAGCATCCGCCTCCGCCTCAACTACGCATCATCTGTCGAAGGCCCGCCAACTCTGGTTGTGAAGCTCCCATCCAACGACGCGCAGAGCAAGGCAACGGCGTGGGCTTTACGTAGCTATGAAGTAGAAGTGCAGTTCTATCGTCAGTTGGCCAACAGTCTCAGCATTCGTACGCCCACCTGTTACGCGACTCAACTTGACGTCAAAGCCGAGCGGTTTCTTCTCCTCATGGAAGACTTGGCGCCAGCAGTCCAAGGTGACCAGATCCGCGGCTGCACGCCAGATCAAGCAGCGACTGCGATACATGAGTTGCCCAAATTGCACAGCCCAAACTGGGGCGACAGCGATCTCTCAGACATCGAGTGGCTGAATCGATCAGATCCAGAGCAAACTGCACAGTTCATTCCTGAGCTCTACACGGGATTCTGTGAGCGATTCGCTGCACAGTTGCCAGCAGAAGTACTGGCTGTGGGTGAACGTCTCATGGAGAACCTGAGCCGCTACCTTCAGAACCGCCAACCCCCGTACACACTGCAACACGGCGATTATCGCCTCGACAACCTCCTGTTCGGAGCAGCCGACACTGTTGGCGTCGTGGACTGGCAGGTGATGACCCACGGATCCGGATTAAGTGACGTCGCATACTTCCTTGGCGCAGGCCTCACCGTCGAAGACCGTCGCACCCATGAAGCGACGCTCGTTCAGGAGTACCACAGGGAGTTGCTGAGCCGCGGAGTCCGGGGTTACGACTGGAACCAGTGTTGGTCGGACTATCGCCGGTACGCATTCAGTGGATTCATCATGGCCGTAGCTGCGTCAATGATCGTGGTGCAAACAGACCGGGGAGACGAGATGTTCCTCACGATGGCTCAACGCCACGGCCAGCAGATTCTGGATCTCAGTGCGGAGGAGTTTCTGATCTAGGGACGCGGTCTTCTGGGTCCTCGTCGTAATAGTCGAGCATGTCAATGGGCTGCACCATGGAGGTCAGCAGGTTCATGCAATGAGCGGTAATACGCTTCAGGAACCGATAATACAGGGCCCTGGCCACAGCATCTGCTGCTTCCCCTTTCGAGCGGTAGGCCTTCTTGATGCGCGCGTCATACTCTTCGAGAAAGCCGTCAGCTTTACCAATCAATCGCTGAGCGCGGTCTGAGTCGCGCGACTCAAAGGTCTCAGCCACCTCCTCTATAAGTTGCCCAACGGCCTCCCGGTAACGCTCGAGGTCCTCGAGGTCCTCCGCTGAAGAGAAGTCGTGTCCGTAGCGCGCCAGGTCATAGATGTTCTTCGCGTAGTCTCCAACGCGCTCAATATCCTTCACCACACTCATATAGGACAACACCAGCGGCAGATCGATCGCATCCGAGATCGATGCATGCATCATCAACGCACGTCGAACCTCCTGTTGGGCAATATTTATGCCGCGGTCAGTGGACCGTACTTCCTGGCGCGTTTGTTTTGACTTTCCGCCACCAAAAACCGCACCCATCGAAGCATCAAAGACCACCCGCGAGTCCCTCATCATCGCAACCATCTTGGCTTCGACATCCTGCATCGGATTCTGCTGGGATCTAAAGAAATCCAGAACCATCGTGCTACCTCTCTAACTCAGAACCAAAATACCCACGATCGGCAGCAGAATAAATCCCCCGCCAACGTAAGCGAAAACGATCGACTTGTTCTTGATCGCCAATCCAGCCAGATACTCAGCCGCACTGACCGGAAGAAACCTTGTGCCCTTCCATGGATAGATCAACAATATTGCGAATACGTTAAAAAGCGTATGAACAAAGGCGATCTGTAGGCCCGCTACCGAACCGGCTCCGAGCGCAGCAATCAACGCCGTAACTGTGGTGCCGATATTTGCGCCAAGAGTAATCGGATAGGCACTACGAACCGCCAGTATTCCCGATGCCACCAGAGGTATCAGGATGGACGTCGTAATCGATGACGACTGCACCGACATCGTCACCAGCATGCCAACAATAATGCCGATCCAACCGGCCTTTTCCAGCGAGGAGTTCAGTGAGTGTTCTATCCGGGAGGCAACCAGAAGGCGCATGTTCTTGGTGATAAACGTCAGGGCAACAAGTATCAACAAGATGCCCAGGAGGACCATCAGACCACCCACCACCGCGTCAGACGAGAAGAACAGCTCCAAAAAGTCCTTCACCTGAGTCCCAAACCACTTCACTGCCGTCTTGATTGGACTCTTGAACGCGCCTCCAGCAGCCCCATCTCCAAAGAAGAACTCGGCCATGGCCCGAGCTGAGTTCTCGAGAAAACCGGTCGCTATCTCAAGAGGAAGAAAGATTGCCACGGCCATCACGTTGAAAAAATCATGCATCGTGGCCGCCGTGAAGGCACGCTTGAACTCCTCCGAACGTCGCACGTGGCCCAACGAGACCAGCGTGTTCGTCACCGTGGTGCCGATGTTGGCACCCATGATCATCGGAACAGCCACATCCACGGGCAGAGTCCCCGCAGCCACAAATGCCACGATCGTGGCCGTCGTAGCAGACGAAGACTGGACCAGCACAGTGGCCAGAATCCCAACAAACAGCGCTACCAACGGATTCGACGCGTTCTCGACAAGTGACTTCATGACGCCTTCGCCATTCAGCTTCACGCCAGCTTCAAGCAATCCCACGCCCGCCAGAAACAGGTACAACAGCCCCACCACGACGATCGCTCTCAACCAGGTCGGCATACGCTTCTTGGGAGTCATCCGCGCAAATACTAGGTCACTAGGCACAGATCGATACCCAAAGTTCTTAAGCCGAAGGTGGGACCGGCGACAAGTCATCTGCAAGATCAGTCCAGGTGTATCCGTCGAGGCACAAAGTTTCTTTTGAAACTGCTTTAGCGGAGAAACACACCGACGACTGACTTCATTACATCCGCATGGAAGCGGATGACATAAGCACGAAAACACAGGGAGGTGCATCGTGCGCATCAATCAGAATATTCAGGCTTTTAACAGCTATAGAAACCTTTCCAAGACCAACAATGCGATGGGTAAGTCCCTCGAGAAGTTGAGCTCAGGTTTCCGTATCAACCGGGCTG
>CAYUOD010000191.1:0-5534 GCA_964446225.1 uncultured Acidimicrobiales bacterium
TCGGTGGAGCACTGGATGCCAGCGACGAGCTCTTGCGTAGACACCGCCTCGTTATCCCGCCCGATGTTGCCCTGCTGGGCCGAACTCTCGCCGAGCGGTAGGGAATGCTGGCTGAAATGGGATACGACGTCAGCATCGGCGAAGTTCTACGGCCCTACGCGTCGATGTTCGCTTCGAAGCGGTTCGCCCCGAAACGAATGCTGCGGCACGCCAGGCGAACAGCCAAGGAGTGGGAGCGCCTCGCAGATACGTTCCCCGACGATGTCTCCGCCATCCTCCAGGGGGTCAGATCCGGCCAAATCGACGTGCCCTTGACCATTGATGGCCTTGATCGCAACGTGAACAGGTTGGTGTACGCAGCGCTCGCCGCTGCCCTGTTCACCGGGTCTGCGCGGCTGTGGTCGACGCGCGTGCCTCCACGCGTTGGAGACATGTCGATTCCCGGAGCGATCGGGACAATCTCAGCCGGACTCTTCGCGTTCCGGCTGCTCCGATCCGCGAGACGCGCCGGCGGTATCGGTTGACACATCTGATGAGAAAGTACCAGGGACACATGAAGACAAGGACGAAGTTCGCACGGGTGGTGTTGATGCTCACCGCTGCCATTGTGATGTTGTCGGCATGCTCGGGCTCGGGATCGCCCACAACCACGGGAGCTGGCGACCCAAGCGTCACGACCCAGGCGCCGGATACGACCCAGGGGCCGCCATCGGGTAACGAGTCCGACGGCTCAACCGATGACACCGGCGAGTCCTCGCCGAACACGAACATGGCCCTGCTCGTGGTCATCGGCATCATCCTCGCAGTGGCTCTGATCGCTTGGCTGGCGAGCAGGAATAGCAGTTCGGACGGATCGAGCCAGTCCGGCGGGACGAACGAGAACGTCCCCGCGCCTCCCCTGCCGCCCCAGCCGACGACACACGACGACAACCAAACGGCGGATACTGATGCTGGCCCCGATGCCGCAGGAACCGGCTCTCAGGAACCGCCAAGTGTCTGAATGCCGATGTGAAGAGATGAGAGAGGAGCTGACGTGACTGACGGGCGGACGCTATTGCGTCAATCCAGCCATCCATCAGCACTCTGACGGGGGTGATGGCCGGATGCTGAATCCGAGATCGTTGTTCAACCGCAAGACGATTAAGCAGGACGCTGTTGCCGGCCTGGTCCTCGGCGTGGAGAGCGTTCCCGACGGTCTTGCAGGTGGGCTCCTGGCAGGGGTCAACCCGCTTTACGGCTTGTACGCCTACATGTATGGAACCTTCACGGGAGGCCTGTTCACGAGCTCATCGTTCATGGCCGTGCAGGCAACCGGAGCAATGGCGACCGTTGTCGCCGATATCGGGATTGTGCACGGCGATGATGCGGCACGCACCCTGTTCATGCTTTCGATTCTCACCGGGCTTGTGATGCTGGCGGCCGGCTTCCTCAAGCTCGGTTCAATGCTGCGTTTCGTATCGAATGCCGTGATGGTCGGGTTCATCAACGCGGTGGGCTTCAATATCATTCTCGGCCAGCTCGACAACTTCACCGGGTACGAAGCCGCAGGATCGAATCGCGTGTCCCGGGCGTTCGACACGATCCTGCACCCTGGTCAGCTCGATTGGGCCACGGTTGCCATCGGTGTCGCCACGATTCTTCTCATCGTCATACTCAGGAGGACCGCACTCGGCGCCTTGGGGATGGTCGTCGCCATCGTCATCACCTCCGGGGCGGCGGTACTCCTCACATCTGATGTGGCGTTACTCAGCAGCATTGCCGATATTCCGAGGGCACTTCCGTTCATCACGATCCCCGATTTTGCCTCCATCCCCACTCTGATCATCCCAGCCTTCTCGCTCGCGTTTATCGGATTGGTTCAAGGTGACGCCATCTCGTCGAAGTTCGTGAACCCGGATGGCACCTTCCCAGACGCATCGCAGGACTTCGTCGGCGAGGGTGCGGCGAACATCGCGGCCGGGATGTTCCAAGGGATGCCGGTTGGCGGGTCGATGTCCGCTTCGTCCCTCGTCAAAGAGGCGGGAGCGAAGAGCAGGATGGCGCTGTTGATCGCCGGTGTGGTGATGGGGATCGTCATACTCGCGTTTGGGTCCGTCGTCGGATACATAGCGATGCCAGCCCTTGCAGGCTTGTTGATGATCGTCGGGTTCGGGACCATCAAGCCGGACGAGATCAAGGAAGTGTGGATGACCGGCCCCACGCAGGCGATGGTCATGGGCGTCACGTTCGTCTTGACGATGCTGATCGCTCTGCAGTACGCAGTGCTTGTCGGTGTTGGTATCTCGATGATTCTCTACATCATCCAACAGTCGAACCGGATCGTTGTCAGACAGCGTCTCGTCGACGAAGATGGCAATGTGCGCCAGGTCGGTGCGCCAACCGAGGTTCTAGAGGACGACGTCATCGTCCTCCAGCCATATGGCAGCCTGTTCTTCGCCTCGGCCCCCGTCTTCGAAGAGGCTCTCCCAACCGTTGTGGATGAGACGCGCAACTCAGTGGTGATCCTTCGGCTGCGGGGCCGGGACGATCTCGGATCAACGTTCACTGATGTCCTCCTCCGATACGCCAAGACTCTCAAAGACGCCCACAGCAAGCTCATGATTCTGTCCGTCAGCGACAACGTCAACGAGCAACTGGCGGTCGCGCGGGTCACGAATGCCATCGGTGAACAGAACATCTATGCCTCTGGCGAGTGGGTCGGAAAGACGCTTAACCAGGCGTACGACGATGCCAATGAGTGGGTCAACGCTCACAAGCGAGAGCGGGACAAGGATCCCGACCCGGATCACGCCGACGACGAGAAGTCGGTTTCGGAGTCCGATGGTGCCGGGGCTTCCTCGAGCGATTCTGATGGCGATGAGTGATCCGACGGGTCGGTGACGATGCGGACGACTCGTGTCAGATCGGTGGGATCTTCTGGCGCCCTCGGCTGGAATCGAACCAGCAGCACCCGGTTTAGGAAACCGATTCGGATACTCTGCCTGACCGGGAAGAATGCGGAGAATCCCGTGCGAACATTGGCGTTCGGGTTCATGTCAACTCCCAACACAACTCCGCGTTTCTCGTTGTCTCGCGCGATAAACGCGCGATGGAAACGGCCCCACATCCGGCATCAGCGACCACGCTCCGTGTTCCTCCACGAGCCCGTGGAACTTGGGCGCCAGAAACAGGGTCTGCGCCGAAAGCCGATTCAAGCATCCCGACTCTACGAAAACGGGGAAGACCACTTCCGGCTTCTCTGTGTCCTTGAGCGCCACGGTACCGACGTTGGGCTCGGTGGGCCGGCCGTCATCGTCATTGCCGGGCATGGCGATACCGTTCCGGACGGAGTTCAAGGAGTCGGAGTATCGCGGTGTGTGGCGTCTTGGTGAGGAGTACCGGAGGAGGGCTCCTCGATCGGTCGCTTAGGCCGGGACGTTCTCGGCTGTCCTGTTGGTGGACTGGTGTGTTGTCGGTGTGACGGTGATTTCGAGTCCTACGGCGTAGGCGGCTTTGGCGAGCGTCGCTATTGTCGGGTTGGATGATTGTTCGGTGAGGAGTCGACGTACCGCGGAGGGCTTGACACGCATTGCTCGTGCCAGGTCTGCTTTTGACATGCCGAGGTCGGTGCAGGCGGTGTCGATACGGCGTACGATTTCGTCGGCTGCTGTGACCTGTGCTCGGGCGAGTTCGTATTCGCGGTGGAAGTCTTCGTCTTTGAGTTGCTCGTCGAGGTACTCGTCAAAGGTGGTGTGTTCGGTCATGTGGTGTCTCCGAGGTGGGATCCACCGGCTGCGCAACACAAATGTTACGCAGTGTCGTTCTGGATCGTCGACGAACCCGGCGCCTTGAGTCTCAAAGTAGGTAAAAAGTAGGCAAGAGGGTGGAAAACAGCGCGAAACGATGAAATGCAATGGGCACCGAAACCCTTGCAGCGCAAGGGATTGAGGCCAACAGGCCAGTGGTGACGACCCACCTTCTTGCCTTCACACGGCAGAGGTCACAGGTTCGAGTCCTGTATCGCCCACGGCCGGGAGCATGTTGGCTCTTGGGCTTCCTAGGTCAGCGTATTTTCCTCGCCGCAATGAAGCGGGCGAACACGTAGCGCATGTCTTCTCGCTGGTCGAACGGCAGGCCTGCTGTCTCCTGGATCTCGAAGCCAGATCGCGCAATCGAGCATTCCAGATCGGGTACTGAGTAGAACTTCATGTAGGGGATGATCCTGGCTGAGCTCGCCAGCGACAGCGCCCCGTTGGCCAGCTTCATGATCGACCGGCTGTCAGGCCGGCACGGCGTAGTGGACAAGAACCAGCCGCCTGGCTTGAGTAGTTCATATATTCGATCTATAGCTGCGTCCCTGTTGCTCAAGACGTGAAGGGCTTGAGAAGCCAGGATGACGTCAAACGATTCGGTTTGGAATGCGTCCTCGAATATCGAGCCTGCTGAGAACTGAAGACCTGCGACGTCGCGTTGATCGGATCTGTCCTTGGCGGTGTCGATCATCTGCGGTGAGATGTCTAGGCCATGCAATACCTTGACGTGAGGGGCGAACCTGCTGCTGAGTGCTCCGGTCCCGCAGGCGAAATCGAGGGCTATGTCGTCGCTGCGAAGGTACTTGAGTGATCGCTCAACGATCGCCCCGTGTAGCTGCTGATTCCCGGCTTCTGTTTTCTCGTAGGTCGCTGCCCGCCCGTCCCAGAACTTTGCGGATCTTTCTTCGCTGCCGATCATGAGGGCCCGGTCTGCGCTGGGGGCGGCGACGAGACCAGCAATGCCTCGGTGGCGGTCCAGAGGGCGGCTGCGGTCTCATCAGCGCGGGCGGCCCTGCTGAGTTTGTGGTCGGCCGGCTTGGATTTCATGAAGTAGCTGCCGTTGACATTGGCGTATTCGGCCCTGGTGGCAGCGGCGAGGGTGGTCTTGGCACCCTGCGCAGCATCAAGCATGAGCAAGCGGCCCAGGCTCCGGAACGCAGCTGGTGGGTCGGCGAGGTTGGTCGCCACAGCACCCGGGTGCAAACAGTTGGCGACGACGCCTGTGCCCTCGGTGCGGCGGGCCAGCTCGCGGGTAAACATGATATTCATCAGCTTGGTTTCGCTGTAGCGGGGCAAGCCGAACGGCCCGTACCCCCGGCTGGCCTGAATGTCTTCGAGGTCGAGTCTGCCCAGCTTGTGGGCCCCGGAGGCGACCGTGACGATCCGGGCGGGCGCCGAGGCCTGTAGTAGAGGCAAAAGCAGGGTCGTGAGCAGGAACGGTGCGACGTGGTTTACGGCCAGCATCATCTCGACCCCTTCGGTGGTGACCTGGCGGGACCGGATCATGATCCCGGCGTTGTTGACCAGCAGCTCGAGCCGATCGTGCTTTGCCTTGATCTCTGCGGCTGCCCGCCGCACGTCAGTCTGGAGGCTGAGGTCGCAGAGCACGATCGACAGCGATGCAGTGGAGACGGATGCCTCGATGTCGTCCTTGGCCGCTTCGGCTTTGGTCTTGTTGCGGCACACCATCACCACGTGCATGCCCTCGCGTGTCAGGCCCCGGGCGGTTTCCAAGCCGATGCC
>CAYUOD010000192.1:0-5496 GCA_964446225.1 uncultured Acidimicrobiales bacterium
TCACTGGGTAAACCCAGAACCGGATTTCTTTGGCTTGCGAGAGCTCTGTTTGTGCTCGCCTAGCTGTTCTAGGTGAGCGCGAAATTTGTGTTGAAACTTGTCTTACTCTGCGGCAACTCGCACACCAGGACCCATGGTTGATGAGACGCCAATGCGCTTGATGTAGATGCCCTTGGAGGATGCTGGCTTTGCACGGTTGATCTCGTCCAGGACTGCCGCGTAGTTACGCATCAAGTCCTCTGGTGAGAAGCTGGCCTTGCCAATGCCCACGGCCACATTGCCGTAGCGGTCGGTGCGGTACTCGACCTTGCCGCCCTTGAACTCGCCAACGGCCTTGCCGACGGCTGGGGTCACGGTACCGGTCTTGGGGTTAGGCATGAGGCCACGCGGACCAAGCACACGACCAAGCTTGCCGACCTTGGGCATCATCTGGGGTGTCGAAATTGCTATGTCGAAGTCGAGCATTCCGCCCTGTACGTCTGCGAGAAGCTCGTCGGATCCAACGAAGTCTGCTCCGGCGGCCTCGGCCTCTGCTGCTGCATCGCCCTCAGCAAATACCGCAACGCGGATGTTCTTGCCGGTACCAGCAGGAAGGGCCACGGTGCCGCGGACCATCTGATCGGCCTTACGAGGATCAATTCCGAGGCGAAACACCGCCTCGACAGTCTCATCGAACTTGGCCGAAGCCAGGCTCTTCACAAGCTCAAGCGCCTCGCCGGCCTCGAACTCGTTCTCTCGGTCGTAACGCTTGGTGGCGTCCTTATACTTTTTTCCTGCCATGTCTTCTCCTTGCCCTTGGCGGGCTTGTACCTCAAGTCCGGAACGATCCGGGTACCAAGCGAGGTGCTCTTGGTACGACTGTCTGAAGCAGTCTGTGGTTAGTTGACTTCGATACCCATCGAGCGGGCGGTGCCTGCGACCTGCAGACAGGCTGCGTCAAGGTCGTTGGCGTTCAGGTCAGGCATTTTCACCTGGGCGATCTCAGCAACCTGAGCACTCGTAATCGTTCCCATAACTTCGCGACCAGGCTCACTAGCTGCCTTGTCGAGTCCAGCGGCAGCCTTGATGAGGGCTGAGGTTGGCGGCGTCTTGGTGACGAACGAAAATGTTCGGTCTTCAAAGATCGAGATCTCAACTGGGACGATCTGTCCCCGCTGACTTTCGGTCTGGGCGTTGTACGCCTTGCAGAAATCCATGATGGCCACACCGTGGGGACCAAGCGCCGTACCCACTGGGGGTGCTGGCGATGCCTGTCCGGCGGGGATCTGGATTTTTACGACTGCAAGAACCTTCTTCTTGGCCATCGTTCGTCTCTCTTGCGTTCTGAGAACTGCACAGCTGCGCAGTTAAATTTTCTAAAGGGGGCTATATGCAGGCAACCCGAAGGCAAAACTGCGACTCACTATTGTGCACGACAAGTGGGTGCCAGGTCCAGCGGCAATCGCCTGACCTGACTTAGAGCTTGGCGACCTGACTGAAATCCAGTTCAACCGGCGTCTCACGTCCAAAGATATTGACTAGGACCTTGAGCTTGAGTTGGTCCACATTGATCTCTTCGATCTGACCGTGGAAATCGGCGAATGGACCTTCCTTGACCCGTACCGTCTCACCCTCTTCGTACTCAAGCCGAGGACGGCTGCGACGCTGCTGGGTCTCACCAGCTGAACCTGCCTCGTCGGTAGCAAGGAAGTTCTCGACTTCTTTGCGTGGCAACGGCGACGGCTTGCCAGCCTGACCCACGAAACCTGTGACACCAGGGGTATTACGGATAACCGGCCAGGCCGCGTCACTCAAGCGACAACGCACAAGCAGGTAACCGGGGAACATCTTCTTTTGCACGACGACCTTGCGGCCGTTCTTGAACTCGACGACATCCTCCATCGGAATGACGATCTCGAAGATGTTGTCTTCCATGTTGAAAGACGCCGTACGAGCTTCGAGGTTCTGCTTCACCTTCTTCTCATACCCGGACTGGGTGTGGAGCACGTACCAACGACCTGGCTTATCGTACGGACTCTTTTCCTTACGAGGAGCCTGCTCAAGAAGTTCATCTTCTTCGATGACCTCTGCAATGACCTCTTCGACCGCTGGCTCATCGATCTCGGGCTCCGGAGTTACCTCGGCGACCTCTTTGGCGGCTTCAACAACCTCATCGACGACCGTGGCGGTATCCACCGCTGAAGTCGACGCGTCGGCAAGCACCTCACCCGTCTCTGGGTCGATCTTGATTGGTGCCTCTGACATTTCTTCGCTCAAATCACTCATACGCGGAACAGGTTGATGACCATTTTACCGAAGGCGTAGTCAAGCCCGGCAATCATCGCTGTGAGCACAACAACCGTGATCAATACCACAATCGAGTAGTTCACCAGTTCAGGGCGCGTGGGCCAATCGACGCGCTTCAGTTCGACACGAATCTCAGACAGAAACTGGCCAGGACTCACTCGCTCTTTGGCAGGTTGTCCGCCTGATGACTGCTCGCGGCGCTGCCTTTTCGGGGTGCCGTCTTCAGCAATCTCGCCCTGACGCTCTAGCCGTCGCCTGGTTTCTCGGTTCATTGCCATTACAGGTCCTCGCAGATCCTTTCGACGTTGCAGGGCAGGAGGGACTCGAACCCCCGACCGTCGGTTTTGGAAACCGATGCTCTACCAACTGAGCTACTGCCCTTGGGGTCACATGACCAAGCTAACAACGATAGCAGCCCGAAATGGGTCGCCGAAGTGCGGCATCTCCCCCACTAGCTTAGTGTCATCTCCGCAGTTGGCGACCTAGGGCCACAGCCCCGGCGGTGGCGGCTGCCAATCCACCGAAATACACCGCACGCCGCTGAGAGCGGGCATGGCGATGGTCAGCCTCGCCCAGCACGATCTCCACGAACTCGCCCAGGTCGGTGCCGGCTTCGGTGCGAGGAGCCCGCAGCAGGGCCATCTCACGTGAGAGTCTGCGTTGACGAACAAGTTCTACCTGACAGCGCAGGCAGGTATCGACGTGACGATGTGCCTCAAGGGACAGCGTCTCTTGTTCGGGCTCTAGGACCTGAGCCAGGAAGTCGTCGCACGCAGGCGACCTGTTGCTACCCAGCACGGCGGTCTTCATTCTCGGCTTCGCTGTGCAGAGGGAAAAGTTCGGAGCGCAGGCGTTTGCGGGCCCTATGCAGGCGCACCTTGACTGCGGCTTCTGTGAGACCCAACTGTTCTGCCACCTCGCGGGTCGAGAGTCCGTAGACATCTCGCAGCACCACAACAGCGCGCAGCTTGGTGGGGAGATCTTCAACGGCGAGGCTGATGCGAGCCCTGAGCGAAGCGAGGTCGGCGACCCGTTCCGGATCTGCCTCAACTCGGCCGTCCACCACGACGGTGTCTTCGTCGATGAGATCATGGCGGTGCTTGGCGCGTTTGCTCAGATGTGTCGCCGCGCAGTTCGCCGTGATGCGGTACATCCAGGTACTGAACTGGGCGTCTCCGCGGAACCTGCGCAGGCCTCGAAACGCCCGGATATAGGCCTCTTGGACCACATCGGTGGCATCGTCAGGGTTGCCGGTGAGACGCAACGCGAGCGTGTAGGTGTCGTCGTAGGAGACGCGAACGAGCTCATCAAAGGCTGCTCTGTCGCCATCCTTGGCGGCCTCAATCAAATCCTGCATCGTTGGTTCTGACCCGCGATCAGACCACTTGGTTACCGCTATTTCGGTGATTTCAGCTTCTGACATTTGACCTGCGGGCGTTGGAATGATCCCCCCACTTTATATGGACCGGGTCTGCTTTCATAGTGCGACTCGGCGCTCTGGGGTCACGGGCAACTAGACGTAGATGCGTAACTGGGTCGGCTATCACCCCCGAAAGTTACGCACCGTCGATCTCAACGGAAATAGGAGCGGCTTGGAACGGCAGAATGCGGCCAAGATCACCCGACGCCAAGCCATATATGACCAAACCAATCAGAATCGCCACAAGGGCAAGGATCAGCCAGGCGGCATACTTCCACACTCGCTCGCCCAGAGACTTCTCACGCACCACGCCTTGGGGGTCTTGCCTTTTCGCCACGCTTAAACTTTAGCTGCGACTAGATTGACGACAGACTCATGCAGAAGTGAGCCGCAGAATCAGTCATGGCGCTCGTCGCTAGGATCTCACTCGGTCGCACACTCAAGAGCACTATCTTCGGCATTGCGACTCGGGTTGTCGCATGGAGAATCTATGTTCAACGGGTCATCGAATGACTCGATCGAGAAGTCGAGAGTCATGGAGAGATCTCTCGTGGATCCAACAGCAATGGTAGCTACCGCGTTTCGCCACCACTCGTCGAGGGTGATGCGGAATCCTGAGACGAAACCATCAGTGTCTTGATCCAACTCGATCTCGACGAGGATGCCACTCTCGCCTGCGCCCGCTTCGATGAGCCGGCCAGCCGCTCCGCCTGAGGCGATAATTGGAACGAGGTCATCAGCCCGAGCTGACAATTTCCAAGTGGCGCTGCCATCAGCGTTTTCCTCAACGTCGAGGACTTCAACGGCTGACGACACCAGCAAGTCCAGGTACCCATCGCCATCTACCGAGCCAAGAGGATTGCCACCGGACGTTTCGGCGAATTCGACAATGCCGTAGCCGGTCCAGACCGGAGGCTCGCCGTAGGGGGTCCAATACCAGTACATTTCATCGACGACACGGTATTCGATTGCTGCGGGAGGAAATCCCTCAGCGACCGCAGGATCATCGGATTCGAGGGCCCAGGTGCCCACGCCGCTAAATGTGTCGTCATCGAAGCTCCCGGTCCGAGTTGAGACCACCGGGTCGGCCAATCCGGGCAGTATCGATATGACCTCGTTCTCATATGACATCCGCGGCAAGGCGATCGTGTTGTTGACGAGCGAGACGAGGGCATCAAGAGACTCCGTGGGACTCGTCGAAACGGAAGGATCGCTGGTGGTGGGGGCTGGTGCTGTGTTGGTGGGCGACGCCGTAGTGAGGGTGGTGGCAGCCAAATCGGTAGCTTCATCAGAACTCCCGCCGCACGCAGCAAGCAAGGTCACGGTTGCCACGAGAGCGACATGGTAGAGGTAACTGCTGATCTTTCTTGTCTCACTGGCGACCACACGAACCATCATCAAGAGCAGACTAGTTAGCCGCGGTCAGAACCCAATCGGATACTCTGAGTCGGGATACCGATCGGCGTGGAATCGTACGATCTCACCCTTTGAATAGAATCTCGCATGCCTCCGATCGGCCGAGCCGTACCCTCGCCAGTCGAAGGTGAGCAGAGACATCGAAATGCTCAGTTCGCGTTTGTTGGATTCGACGATCGCCGGATCAATCATGATGAAATGGAGTTGGCCGTCTAGCTCAAGAAAGAGCTTGCCATCTCGGACTACCGACCAGGTCAGCTCGTGGCGGTCACATTCCAGACACTATCGGCACCGCACTGCATGACTCAGTGTTGAGCGTTACTCGATGATCTTTGTGACGCGGCCGGCGCCGACTGTGCGGCCACCCTCACGAA
>CAYUOD010000193.1:0-5454 GCA_964446225.1 uncultured Acidimicrobiales bacterium
AGACCTACGTCTGGGGAGCCGACACCGACTTCTCCGCTCAGGTCAACGAGATCGCTGGCATCTCCGAGAACAACGAGATTGTGTTCTCTGCCGCGCTGGCCTTCCAGGTAACGGCACTACGCGGACAGCTCGAAGGCCAGGGGCTCGACGAGTTGGGCTATATCGGCACTGACGCACTGGACGCCACTGGCATTGCCTTCGAGGACAACAACGAGGGCATCGCTCATACTCCTCACGTCAGCATTGCTCCGGGCGACCGCAACGATCTGCTGCTTGCGAAGTACGAAGAGGCCAAGGGCGAAGCCCTTGAGAGCCGTGGCTTCATGGGCCTGTACGTGGACTCGATGTTCCTTGGCATCCAGGCGATGTTGGACTGCGATTGCACCGATCGGGCCGCCATTGGCGACGCCGTTGGAGAGATCACGGGCTTCCCGGGACTCTCAGGTGAGATCACCTATGCGGGTACGAATGGTATTCCTGACAAGACAGTGAATATCAACCGGATTGTTGACGGCGAAGACGTACTCGTAGCAACCAAGTAGGCAGTGTGCTCGAAGTTTCGGGATTGACGACTCGATATGGTGCGATCTCCGCGCTTCGAGATGCAAGTCTGACCGTCGGGTCCGGTGAGGTGGTTGGCCTCATCGGACCCAACGGAGCAGGTAAGACAACCCTTCTGGGCTCCATCGCCGGGCTCCTCGAGCCCGCTTCTGGTTCTGTCACCTTTGAAGGCACAGATATAACTGGCGCGGCACCAGAGAAGATTCTTCGCGTCGGTCTGGCTCTGGTTCCGGAGCATCGTCGGATCTTCCCTGACATGACTGTCGAGGAGAATCTCAAAATAGGCGGCATCACTCAATCTGCTTCGAACAGAGCGGAGGATCTCGTTGAGATGGGCGAGCTGTTTCCTGTTCTGAGAGAGAAATGGACGACAGCAGCAGGTTTTCTGTCCGGTGGTGAAGCTCAGCAGTTGGCGATCGCCAGGGCGCTGATGTCGCGGCCGAAGCTGCTGATGATGGATGAACCATCGTTGGGCCTCGCCCCGGTGCTTGTAGATGTCGTCTTCGAGTTGATCGAGACGCTGCGGGCCAACGGCCGCACGTTGCTCGTCGTGGAGCAGAACGCGACCCGCATGTTGCAGGTGGCTGACCGGGCCTATGTGCTTCGCAGTGGCGAGATCGTGGCCACCGGAACGGGCCAGGAGATTCTTGAGGACGGCGATCTGTTCGACACCTTTGTCGGGGGAGTCGGACATGATTGAGCTCACACAGAATCTCATTGACGGCATTGGCCGCGGCAGCATCTATGCCCTGCTGGCGCTGGGCATTGCCGTGATTTTCGGCGTTATGCACCTCTTGAACTTTGCGCACGGCGAACTCATCACCATTAGCGGCTACGCGACCTATGCCGCATTCCAGAGCGGCTGGTCCTGGTACCTGGTCGCACCGATGATCATCATCGTTTCGGTGTTGGCGTCGATTGCAGTTGAGCGCATTGCCTTCAGCCACGTGCGCGGTGCCTCTGACTTCACTTTGCTATTGACGTCCTTTGGCGTGCACTTTGTGGTTTCCGCGATGTTCCTTATGTATGTTTCGGCGGGCGTCAAGTCCTTCTCGCGCCCGGGTTGGGTCGCGAACACCTATGCGGTGGGTCCGATTACCGTCGAAGTGTTCGACACTGTGGTCATCGTCGTGACGATCGTGACTCTGATCGCTACGGCCGCGCTCCTTCAGCGCACCATGTTTGGACTCGCCTTACGGGCTGCAGCGGCAGACTTTGACACTGCCCGGCTTATGGGCGTCAACTCGAACTCGGTGATCCGTGGAGCATTCGCGCTGTCGGGCCTGCTGGCGGGAATTGCGGCAATCTTCTGGTTGATGCGCTCAGGCAGCGTGACACCGACGGCTGGTATTGATCCGATGTTGAAGGGTGTCCTCGCTGCTCTCATCGGTGGACTTGGCAGCCTGCGAGGCGCGGTCATTGGCGGTCTGGTACTCGGTATCGCTGAGGTTCTCGTCCGTACTCAACTGCCCCTTGGGATAGCAAATCTCACCGAGGGCGTCGTGTTCTTGATGATTGCGGTGCTGTTCATTTTCCGACCCCAGGGCATCATCAATGTCGCGCATGCGGAGCGTGTGTGATGTTTCCAGATAGACGTAGAGACATCTCGTTTCCGGTGCTCGGTTCGCTGATCCTATTCGCATCGATCGTCGGGGCAGGACTGCTCTACCAGGCACTCATCGGCGGCTCAGCTGAGCGTCTCGTAACGGCGATGTTGATAGACGCAATCATGGTTATCGGCATCCAGATCTACATCGGGAACACTGGTGTACTTTCCTTTGGCCACATTGGGTTCGGTGCAATTGCCGGTTACGCGTTCGCCGTGTTCGCTATTGATCCGGAGCAGAAGGCCAAGGTGATCCCTGACGCTCCGTTTGGCCTGGCGGACGTCAGCATGAGTCCGGCGTTCGCGGTGGTTGTTGCTGTGCTGGTCACGCTTGTCGCGGCCGTGGTCATCGGGCTTGGGCTTATCCGGTCGGGCGCCCAGTCAGGCGCGATCGCTGCGACCGTGATTACGCTTGCACTTCTGTTCGTAACCAACGAGGTCGCGAAAAGTTGGACTGATCTCACGGGGGGCGAGCGCGTAGGTCTCTCGTTTGGCATTGGTGAGACACTCAAGAGTCGAGCGCCGATCTATCTGGCGTTGTTGGGCGCGATCATCATCGCGCGCCTCTATTCCCAGAGCCGCAGTGGCCGTCTTGCTAAAGCCGCTCGTGAGGACAATCTGGCTGCGCGGGCTATGGGTGTAAATCCAGCGGTGCAGCAGATGGCGGCGTTGCTTATCTCGGTTGTGGTTGTGAGCGTGTCGGCTGGCCTACGCGTCTACGAGGTTGGCACGATTTTGCCGGCGTTCTTCTTCTTCAACTACACCCTCGTGACCCTCGTGATGTTGACGGTAGGGGGTCGAAACGGTGTCACGGGCGCGCTGCTCGGGGTGACGGTGATGACGGCGGGGCGAGAAGTTGCACGACGGCTCGGCGGCAAGGGTTTCGAGTTCTTCGGGATCGGTCTTGATGACGCGCCGTTGGACTGGATCTTCCGGGAAGGACTGCCGACGGTCTTTCTCGGCGTGGCGATGCTCGGCTTCATGATCGTCCGACCTGAGGGTTTACTAGACGACTGGGAACTTGACGAGTGGCTCTACGCGAAGTTCCGCCGGGACTCCAGTCCGGATCCCATCCCAGAGCTGGAAGAGGCGGAATCTTCGGAGCTGCGTGTGAGCGGTGTGAATGTCTTCTTCGGCGGCTTCCAGGCCCTCAGAGACGCCGGACTCAATGCCCGCAGCGGTGAGGTCGTTGGCATTATTGGCCCGAACGGCGCCGGTAAGACCACCTTCGTGAACGTGATCACAGGTCTTGTCGAGGCCTCGACTGGCACGTTCACCATCAACGACACTGACGTGAGTTCTGAGCCAACGTTCGAGTTGGCGCGCCTCGGTTTGGTTCGTACGTTTCAGAACCTGCGACTTTTCGATGCGTTAACGGTGCGGGAAAATGTGGAAGTCGCGTCACTCATTGCGCAGGCCCATCGCGGCGACCATACGCTTCGTGGCGTCGATGCCCTTGTTGCTCAAGCGGGACTATGGGAACAGCGCGACAGACGTGCGGGCGAACTGGACTACGGCAACTCTCGGCGCATGGAACTTGCGCGGGCGACTGCGCTGTCACCAACATTCATGCTTCTGGATGAGCCGACGAGCGGAATGAGCGACTCAGAGTCTCTTGCCATGATCGAACAGGTCAGGCACATGGCGGCCACCGTTGGTGCGGGCGTGATCGTGATCGACCATGACCTCAACTTCATCACCGGCATCAGTGACCGCATCTATGTCTTCGATCAGGGCCAGGTCATTGCCGAGGGCACACCGAGCGAGGTTCAAGCAGATCCAAAGGTTCGAGCTGCGTACCTCGGCGTGGCAAGCACGGCGTGACTGAAGCGAGCGAGCAGCCCGACACCCCGTATCCCTCGGTTCATCGCGGGCAGACCCGCCGCGGGGGGCTTGCTGATGACATCGCGTCCTACATTCGCGACCTCATTCTCACGGGCGCGCTGAGGCCAGGTGAGAAGCTCGACCAGGAAGCGGTGGCCGCCGCGCTTGGCGTCAGCCGAAGTCCAATTCGTGAAGCTCTGGTGGTGCTCGGGCAGGAGGGACTGCTTGATCTGACCCCTCGTCGCGGCGCGTTTGTAGCGGACCTCACCTATCAGGACATTGTTGATCACTATGAGTTGTTCGGATTGGTCTCGGGTCGGGCAGCCGGGTTTGCTGCAGTAACGCTTAGTGACGAAGAACTGGACGAGTTGACGGCCATGCACGAGCGTTTTGAGAAGGCGTCCGATGACGAGCTCTCAGATCTCAACAACCAGTTTCATCGCCTCATCAACAAGGCGGCTCCTCGTCGCACACGTTGGTTGATCCGCCATCTTGACCGCTCCGTGCCAGCCAACTACTACGAGTTCGCGGACGGATGGAACACGCAGGCCGTCGAGGGTCATGGCTTGATCGTCGCCGCGATCACGAGTCGCGATGTCGACGCCTCGCGTCGGGCAATGGAGCGGCATCTTCATGAGGGTGGGATCGCCGCAGCCGACTCGTTGCGCGCCGCTGGTTTCTGGGAAGGCCGCGCGACGTGAGCTACCTCGAAGAAGATCATGAGACGATCCGGACCGAAGTCCGCAGGCTCTGTGACAGCTATGGAAACGAGTACTGGAGAGGCCTGGAACCGAGTACATATCCTGAGAAGTTCGTGCGCGAACTTACGACCTTGGGATGGCTGGGTTCTCTTATCCCCGAAGAGTACGGCGGGGGTGGATTGAGCCTCGGGGGAGCCTCGGTAATTCTCGAGGAGATCTCGGCCAGTGGCGGTAATCCGAGCGCGTGCCATGCCCAGATGTATGTGATGGGCACGCTGCTGCGTTATGGCTCCGATGCTCAAAAGAGCCGCTACCTGCCGCTGCTCGCCAATGGTACGAAACGTCTCCAGGCATTCGGTGTGACCGAGCCAGCTGCTGGCAGTAACACTGCCGCGATTCGCACCAGAGCCAAGCGCGACGGAGACGTGTGGAGGATCAACGGCCAGAAAATCTGGACCTCTCGGGCGGAGCATTCGGACCTGATGATTCTGCTGGCTCGCACGACTCCCGTGGCTGATGTTGAAGATCGCCTGGATGGTCTCTCGGTCTTTCTTCTGGAGATGCGCGACGAACAGGGCGAGCTCGTTGAAGGCCTGACGATCAATCCGATCCAGACGATGATGAATCACAGCACCACCGAAGTGTTCTTCGATGATGTTGAGATACCAGCTGATGCGCTTGTCGGCACAGAAGGAAAGGGCTTCCGCCACATCCTGGACGGCATGAATGCAGAGCGCATCCTCATCGCTGCGGAATGTATCG
>CAYUOD010000194.1:0-2092 GCA_964446225.1 uncultured Acidimicrobiales bacterium
TATCTCGACAACGCAGCCTCTGCCCCATTGCGACCAGGCGCCCTTGAGGCGATGATGCCCTACTTTCAGGTGCACCATGGCAATCCATCAGGCGGGCATCGTGTTGCTCGCAGGGCGCGCCAGGCGGTTGAAGAGTCCAGGGACTCTGTCGCGGCACACGTGGGCTGCTCGCCGAATGAGCTCATCTTTACAAGTGGCGGGACCGAGTCAGACAACCTGGCCGTACGTGGCGTGCTTGAAGCGCGGCCCGGCCTCGCCTTGTGCTCGGCGATTGAGCATCCTGCGGTGATCGACACCGTCGAGCTGCTTGGCGGTTCAACGGTGAACGTCGACGAGTCGGGATTGTTGGACCTGGACGATCTTGGCACCAAGCTGTCCTCTGACATCAGCCTGGTGTCGGTGATGATGGCCAACAACGAGATCGGCGTCATCCAGGACATGGCCGCGATTGCCGAGCGGGTGCGTGAGGCAGCGCCACAAGCCGTGGTGCATACCGACGCGGTGCAGGCAGCGCCCTGGTGCGAGCTGGCTCCGGTGACGGCAGTTGTGGATCTTCTCTCGCTGAGCGCCCACAAGTTCGGTGGCCCGAACGGGGTCGGTGCTCTTGTGCACCGCAAGGGCGTTGCGCTGAGCGCGCAGCAGTCCGGGGGCGGACAGGAACAGGAGCGCAGAGGTGGGACGCAGAACGTGGCCGGCATCGTGGGACTGGCTGCTGCCCTCGATCTCACGGTGAGTCAGCGAGGCGAGGAATATACGCGGGTGAAGACGCTGCGCGACCGGCTCACCAACGAGATTCTGGCCGGAACGGCGGGTGTGCGCTGCACAGTCCCGCAGGCGGACGGGCTTCCCAATATCAGCCATCTGCTGTTGGATTCTGTGGAGTCTGAAGTGCTGTTGGTCCTGCTTGAACGAGAAGGTGTGATGGCATCGGCGGCCTCGTCGTGCGCCAGCGGTGCCGTTGGCCACTCACACGTGCTCGCCGCACTCGGCGAGAACACCGCGGCCGCGCGAGGAGCCATCCGCCTGTCGCTGGGATGGTGCAGTACAGAAGACGATGTCGAGCGCGGGGTCGCAGGGTTCCTCAGCGCCATGAAGCTTGCTTCGGAGCCCGCGGGATGAAGGTCTTGTGCGCAATGAGCGGAGGCGTTGATTCGTCTGTCGCGGCTGCTCTGCTGCTTGAGCAGGGCCATGAGGTGACGGGCGTGACGCTGCGACTCTGGGGCGGATCCAGTGATTCTGGCTGCTGCGCTGTTTCCGACACTGATGACGCGAGGCGGGTTGCTCAACAGCTGGGTATCGACCACTTCGTGTTCAACTTTTCAGACGATTTTGACGAGAAGGTTGTCGAACCGTACGTCGAGGCTCATGCGGCCGGTCTCACGCCGAACCCCTGTGTGGAATGTAACCGGCATCTGAAGTTTGATCGTTTGCTTGAACGTGCTCACGTTCTGGGTTTCGATGCGCTCGCCACCGGACACCACGTTCGCCTCGTGGACGAGGCGGGCAAACGTTTTCTCGCCCGCGGTGAAGACGCAGCCAAGGATCAGTCCTATGTGCTGTACATGCTCGATCAGGCGCAGCTCAGCAACTGCATCTTCCCTGTGGGAGACAAGACAAAGGCCGAGGTGCGAACTCTTGCAGCTGAACTTGCTCTGCGCACGGCCGACAAACCTGAGAGTCAGGATGTGTGCTTCATCACGAAGTCTGAGGGACGAGAGGCGTTCCTGAGCGATCGCATCCAACTCACTCCGGGGCGTGTGGTCGATGTCGAAGGAAACGAACTCGGCAAAATCCCGGCGCTGCAGATGGTCACCGTGGGCCAACGCAGAGGGCTCGACATGGGCGGCCACGGCACGCGACGATTCGCGATTGAGGTGAGCGTCGAGTCCGCGACAGTGGTCGTGGGTGAGGCCAGCGACAGGTTCACCGATTCTCAACGCTTCACCCAGGCTTGCGCGGCCCATGAACCAGTACAGGGTGAGGTGCTGGTGCAGGTGAGTGCGCACGGTCAACCCTTGAGCGCAACAGTCGCAGGCGACCGCATTATCTGGGACGAACCTCAGCCCCGCGTCGCACCAGGTCAGAGTGTCGT
>CAYUOD010000194.1:2192-5451 GCA_964446225.1 uncultured Acidimicrobiales bacterium
ACCGCATTATCTGGGACGAACCTCAGCCCCGCGTCGCACCAGGTCAGAGTGTCGTGTTCTACGCGGGCGACCGCGTGCTCGGTGGGGCACTCGCAACCTGAGGCGGTCACAGTAGGGGGACGGTTTCTGAAGAGTGATCATTTTGTGACCGGCACCGTTTCCACGTGACTCCCTAATATGCTGAGTCGCTAGGGGATGCTGTGAGTGGAGAGAACAGTCGAGAGACTCAGACCTATGGGGCGCTTGTCGAACATGCGCCCATGTGTATCCACGAGATCGACCTCGAGGGTTGCGTCACGGCCATGAATCCTGCTGGCCTGGCGATGCTCGACGTGCCGCTCGAGACGGTTTTGGGGGCGCACTTTCTCAGCTTCGCTCAAGAGCAGGATCGCGCACGTCTCGCGGGGTGTCTCGCTGAAGCGCTTGCAGGGACGCGCACCGAGTTCGAGTTCGCTCCAGCTATAAATGACGGCAAGGTGCGCCTTCAGTCAGCGCTTGTGCCACTACGCGATGACGACGGTGGTGTGGTGGGACTCATGGGAATTACACAGGATGTGACTGAACGCCGCGCAGTCGAGCGAAGGTTACGGAAGAGCGAAGCGCGGTTTCGTGACTTCGCCGACACGGCTGCCGACATGTTTTGGGAGACAGATGCAGAACAGCGCATCGTCAGCCTCGACGGCTATCTGACGGGTCCGGCCGGCCGCACGCGTGAGCAGATCGCGGGGCGAACGGTTCGTAGCTTCATGACTCTCGTTCATGCAATGGAACCGGGGGCGAGTAGAACTCCTGAGGCGATGGACAGACACGAGACGTTTCGGTCTATCGAGGTGCGTTGGCTGAGTCCGGACGGGAGACTTGGGTCGTTCGCGATCAGCGGGAAACCGTTGTTTGCAACTGACGGTTCGCTGGTTGGATATCGCGGGACGGCTCGCAACACGAGCGATATGCAGGCCTTGGGGCAACGGCTCAGCTACGAGGCGACCCATGACGGTCTGACTGGCGCTTTCAACCGCGCGGCATTTGAGGAGCGGCTTGAGGATCTCCTGGCGAACGCGGTTTCTGGCGACCGTGAACACGTGCTCTGCTACATCGACCTTGATCAGTTCAAAGTGATCAACGATGCCTGCGGCCATGTCGCTGGTGACGAACTCCTCAGACAACTCGCCGAGATCGTGGCAGGCATTGTTCGCGGCGACGAGATGCTCGCGAGGCTCGGGGGCGACGAGTTTGCAGTCCTTTTGGAGGATTGTTCGCTTGAGGATGCCGAGCAGAGGGTTGGGTTGCTCATCGAAGCTGTAGACAGGCATCGGTTCACGTGGGGAGATGAAGTGTTCGCCATTGGGGTGAGCGTCGCTATTGTCACCATTGGAGGTGAGCTGAGGAGCGTCAGTGGAGTTCTTGGCGCCGCGGACTCGCTCTGCTACATCGCCAAGGACCAGGGTGGTGGTCGGTCACTCAGCTATCACCCGGAAAACGCAGAGCTGCTGGCCAGGCGCGACGAGATGCAGTGGGTAGCCCGCATCACCACGGCCCAACAGGAGAACCGTTTCTGCCTCTATGCCCAGCCAATCGTTGCGGTGCAGGCGGGAGTCCAGAGCGCTCTGCATTTCGAGGTTCTGCTTCGTATGCGAGAGCCCGCGGGTGGAATCGTTGCTCCGGGCACGTTCCTGCCTGCCGCCGAGCGCTACGGGCTGAGTACACGTATTGACCTGTGGGTCCTGGAACAGACGCTGATCGAACTCTCGACCGTCGGGTCTGCCATGAGTCCGATCGACCTGTGTTGCATCAATCTCTCCGGTCAGTCACTTGGGGAAGAGGGCTTCTTGGAGAATGTCTTGAAGCTCTTTGGCGCGCACGAGGTGGATCCCGGTCTCATTTGCTTCGAAGTCACCGAAACGAGCGCGATCTCCCACCTGCAGCATGCGGTGCAGTTCATGCGTGCAATGCGAGACACTGGTGCTTCATTTGCTCTTGACGACTTTGGGACCGGGTTGTCGTCGTTCGCATACCTCAAGAACCTGCCTGCCGACTTCGTAAAAATTGATGGCTCGTTTGTGCTTGATCTGACGGGCGATCCGCTGAATCGAATCATCGTGAAATCCATCACAGATGTTGCCAAGCAGATGGGGATGAAGGTGGTCGCCGAGTGGGTTGAGAATCAATGCGTTCTAGATGAGCTCGAGCAACTGGGGGTGGACTTTGCGCAGGGCTACCACCTCGGGCGGCCAGTCCCGATCGCAGAACTGCTGCCCTAGGGCCTAGTCCGGGGAATCGACGGGCAGATGCCTGCGCTCGGCCTCCGCGATGGCATCCCCGAGCCGTGATGGCGTCACCATCACAGCAGCCACCGAGAACGACTCGCCTGACTTCAGGGCGGTGGGTTCGGGCCTCTCAAGAACTATCTCGAATGCTCCGCCCAACGAGTTGTAGGTAAGGTCACGGGCCGTCGTGTTCGCTCCGGCGACACCCACGGTGACAAGATTGTTCTTGTGTATTCGGAGTGGATCCACCAGCTGCATCGGGTCCTTCACCACAACCCCTGACGGCACAAATATGAGCCAGCGCTGTGTCAGCTGATGCAGAATTCGTACTCCCTGGAAGGCCGCCGACCAGCCCACGATGATCAGGAGGATCCCGATGATCCAGACCTGGCTCGCGACGAGCAGCGGACCTGTGGCCGCCCCCAGAATTACGGCGGTAGTGACCACTGGTATTGGGCCGAGCAGCAGGGGTCCGGGAGTTCTGAGCGCGAGCCGAAGCTCGTCGCCGTAGGAGCCTCCGTCCACGTACAGTCCTCCGATGCTTGAGAGCAGCGACCAGAGAAATACCGCTCCACTCCAGATAACCGCAAGAAGATCAAACTCGCCGTGCAACGCGGCGACAAGACTCGCGGCCAGCGTGGCGGTGGTGAGCAGCCTGAGGCCTGTGAGCGCGAGCGGCTTGATGACGAGAAGACAGAGAAGGCCCAGTCCCCACAAGGCCCACAGCGCAACGGCACCGAGCCACATGACCGCTGCTGAGTGGTCCTCCAGGGCCGACCTGAGGGTAGGAGCAACTGTTAGCGGAAGGCCCAACCAGCCCACACGCAGGGTCCAAAGATGAATGAGAGGGGAACTTGGCACAGGTCTAGATTTGCGCGTTTGAGCCACGCTGGCTAACTAAGGGGGACAGGATTCCTTCTTTGGGCTCCAGATAGCGGTATTTACTCATGGAAAGTACATATGTCTGAGGACCTCTTTCGTTGCGGTACAGCAAC
>CAYUOD010000195.1:0-5448 GCA_964446225.1 uncultured Acidimicrobiales bacterium
CGCTGCCGCCCCGAGACGCCGTGTTCATCAAGAACCGGTTCCGTTCCCATCTCGGATTCGAGCCCAATTAGGGAGTGAGGCTGACGCGCGGATCTTTGTGGAAGTCTCTTGGGAGTGCTGAGCTTGGCGAACGTGAAGGAGAATTGTGGTTGAGGAGTCAGGGTTCCAGGTTGGCCGTGATGCTCCGTCGGCTTATGAGGCCCAGGTCGGACGATTTATGGAGCCGTTCGTGGCTGCACTGGTGCGGACGACAGTGGCTTCTGGTGATGCAGTGCTTGATGTGGCTTGCGGGACCGGCTTCGCGACGAGAGCTGCTGCGGAGGTAGCGGGGCCCGGTGCCCGCGTCGAGGGTTCAGATATCAATCCGGCGATGCTCGCCCAGGCAGGCTCGGTGGTCGACACCTCCGGAGCGAAGCTGAACTGGTGCGAGGCGTCGGCGCTTGATTTGCCGTTCGCAGATGGCGAGTTCGACGCGGTGATCTGTCAGCAGGGTCTCCAGTTCTTCCCTGATCCAGTGGCAGGACTCCGGGAGTTGGTGCGCGTTTGCCGTGACGGTGGTCGGATCGGAGCGACAGTCTGGTCGGCACTGGCGGAGTCGCCATTTCTGCATCGAGAGACCGAGATGTTGGCCCGTCATGCGGGTGGAGCTCGGGTCGAGTTTTCCGGCTCTGAGGCTCAGCTGAGGGACTGGTTCGAGGCTGCCGGGGTTGACCGGGTGGAGATCGAGCGGATCGAGATCGAAGTCGATCTGCCGCCGGTGTTGAGTTATGTCCCCCTGCACCTCAGAGCACTGCCTTGGTCGTCCGGGTTCTTGGCTTTACCCGACGAGCAACAACACGTCGGACTCACCGAGCTTGCGACCGCGCTCGCTGAGTTCCAAACCGCCGACGGAATCCGGGTTCCGTTCAGCTCCTACTTAGCCACCGCATCGATCTAGACAATCGGACCAGTGGTCACGTTCATCGGCTACGACGCTCATCGGCTACAACGCTCAAAGTCCGGTGGTGGCGCAGCGGTAAGCGGCGCTGAACACAAAGATGACCAGCGAGCGACTGGAAATTCTCGCGGCCGCAGCTTGACTCGACAAAATGGAAGTATAAACATCCATTTATGACAATGATGGCAAGCGAGGACCTGGAGCTGCGGGCGAGGCCGACACAGGCGCGGTCGGTCGCCACATTCAAGCTGCTCCTCGACACCACTGGTGAACTCCTCGAGACCCGCGGATTCGACGCTGTCACTACCAACCTCATTGCTGATAAAGCGGGCGTCACCGTGCGCGCCATCTATCGGTACTTCCCCAACAAGCATGCAATCGTCGTGGAGTTAGCCCGGCGCATGGCGTCGGACTGGAGTCAGTCGTTGGACGGCCTGGGTTCGTTCGCCGATCCCAACGTGCCCTGGCGCTCTCTCTGGGGAAGCTACATTGATGGCTTTGTCAGTGCCGTCCGGGCGACCCCAGGCGGACGAGCAGTGTTGCTCGCGATGCGCGCTGATCCCGACCTGCGTCGAGTCGACGACGAGGCGACTGACAGCTACATCAGGGTCATCACCTCTGAGTTGGCCAGTCGAGCCCCCGACATGTCCGCGACCGAGGCAGGCCGCGTTGCCGCAGTGCTGATGCGCTCGACTGTGGCCGTCATCGATGAAGTGTTCGACAACGAAGACTCGGTCGGTGATGAGTTGCTCCAGGTACTCAAGGCGATGCATCTCGGCTTGCTTGGCCAGTTCTTGGACGAGCCGATTCTGACTCCACCGCTCGCGGCCAACAGCCTCATTTTCAGCGGCGACGCCGCAATCGGCGAACCGTATGGCTGCTGACGGCGAGGCGACCATCGCCGCGCATATGTGCCCGCTGTGTGAGGCCGGCTGCGGTCTCGACATTCACCTGGTGAATGGTGAGGTGTCGCTCATCCGCGGTGACCGCAACGATGTGTTCAGCCACGGCTTTTGTGCCCGAAGGGCACCGCTCTCAAGGCGCTCCAGGTGGACCCTGACCGGCTTGGAAAGCCGCTCGTAAAGCGGAACGGCATGTTCGTTGAGGTCGACTTCGACGAGGCGTTCGTCGAGGTGCAACGGATACTTATGCCGGTGATCGAGACCTATGGGCCGGAATCCTGTGGGCTGGTCATCGGTAACCCAACCGTGCACCGCACCGGCCTCGTTCTCTACGCGTTGGACCTGGCCGTTGCTCTCGGGTCGCCGAACGTGTTCTCCGCGGCCTCGCTCGATCAGATGCCAAAGCATTTGAGCGTGGGGCGTATGTTTGGCGACTTCTACTCAATTCCGGTGCCCGACATCGAACGCACAGATCTACTCGTCATCATCGGGGGCAATCCCGTGGTTTCCAACGGGAGTATGTGGAGTGTGCCTGACTTTCGGGGTAAAGCCAAGGCGCTACGGGCACGGGGCGGCAAGATCATTACGATCGACCCCCGATTTACCGAGACATCGAAAGTGTCCGACCGTCATCACCACATCCGCCCCGGCACGGACGCCATGCTGCTCGGCGCGATCGTCCGGATCCTGTTCGAAGAAGACCTCATCGATCTCGGACACGCCGGGCCATTCGTGATCGGTGTTGACGCCATTCGCGATGCGGTTCGGCCATTCGGTACCGATCTGGCTGCGCATGCCTGTGGCATAAGTGTCGAAGATATCCGCAGCTTGGCCCACGGTCTAGCGAACGCATCCAGCGCAGCCGTGTACGGCCGGTTGGGTACATGCCTGCAGCGACACGGCACGGTTACCAGTTGGCTCATAGATGTGGTCAACACCCTCACGGGCAACTTGGACCAGCCAGGGGGAGCCAGGTTTTGCAAAGCCGGCCGCTTTCGCAACTAGTACCGCTGGCGAGCCAGGAACTGGCGATGGGGTGTCGTCTGGTGCTTACCACTCGCGTGTGTCAGGTGCTCCGGAGGTGATGAACCAGTTTCCCATCGCCTGTCTGGCCGAGGAGATCGACACTCCCGGTCCTGGCCAGATCCGGGGGTTGATCATGATGGCCTCGAACGCGGCGCTGTCATGTCCTGGCGGCCCGCGGGTAGAGCGTGCGCTCGACCAACTCGACGCTCTCATCTGTCTCGACCCGTATCTGAACGAGACCACCCGCCATGCCGACGTGATCCTCCCGGGGCCTTCAGCGTTGGAAGAGTCCCACTACGACGTGTTCTTCGCAAACTTTGCCCACCGAAACGTGGCTCGGTACTCGCCGCCCGCCATCCAGGCTCCGGAGGGTGTGCTGGATGACTGGGAGACCATGGTCAGGCTCGTCGGGATCGTGTCGGGTCAGGGCCCAAAGGTTGATGTGTCGGCACTCGATGACGCCCTCATCCAGGGCCTCATTGAAGCGGATGCCCCGGGACAATCTGGAGATATCATGGCCGCTCTCGCACCGAGTGTTGGGGCCGATCGCCGCATCGACCTCGGTCTGCGCACTGGTCCCTACGGGGACTTCTTCGGGATGAACCCTGCTGGGCTATCACTCGCCAAGGTCGCAGCGGCACGATCCGGCATCGATCTCGGGCCGCTCGAGGCGCGCCTTCCAGAGGTACTGCGGACCCCATCAGGCAAGGTCGAACTGGCTCCGGATGATTTCGTGGCTGCGCTGGCCGTGGCAGCAGCCGAACTTGGCGATGAAACTGCGGACTGCGTCCTTGTCGGGCGGCGTCACCTGCGTTCTAACAACAGTTGGATGCATAATCTCGGCCCGCTGGCCAAATCGCTGCACCTTGTTGGTGCACCCTGATGATGCCGAGCGCTGGGATCTGGTCGATGGTGAGCGCGCCGTTGTGCTTGCGGTCGCCACTGGTGCATCGATTGAGGCAACTGTAGACATCGATGCGGCCATGATGCCTGGAGTCGTGAGCCTTCCCCATGGCTGGGGCCACGATGGTGAGGGCACACGCACTGAGTTGGCCAGTCAACGACCCGGAGTGAACCTCAACTCACTGACCGACCCCGACCGACGCGACCAGTTGAGCGGCAACGCAGCCCTGAATGGGATAGCGGTCTCGGTGAGCCCAATACGAATTGCCCAGCGGGGTTGACGCTCTATTGAGATGGCGGAGTTGCGGGAGGGACAGCGTTTCCATTTCTCACGCGGTCAACAGGCTGGTCAGTCAGCGCTCAGGTTATGGGCGACAAGGGCTGCTTTGGCGGCGGCTCGCTGACGATCTGGCGTCCAGTAGTCGCTTGCGATCAGCGTCGAGACGGTCACGCCGGTGATCATGGCGACTATTGCGTCAGAAGTGGCTTTCGCGTCGGATTCGGCGATCTCGGCCACGAGTTCTTCGACTCGGTCATAGAGCCACAAACCCCACTGGTCGAGTTCCTCATGTCCGCTGAGGTGCCCTGTGATCTGGATTGATGCATCGACGGCGATACGCGCGAAACCGAGTGTCATCTGGTCGGTCGGAAGCACTGCCTCAACCAGATCGGCCAACGCGGTGCGTGGATCGTCAGTCACCGATGAGGCTTCAATTGCCTCCTGGCCTGCTGTGTAGAGCGTCTCCAACATGAGGCGCAGTACATCGACACGGGTTGGCGCGTAGTGGGTTACGGCTGTGGTGGATCCTGCCCCGATCTCGGCCGCTACTGACCGAAATGTCACCGCATCAATGCCTTTGACTATGGCAATCGACAGCGCGGCCCGACCGATTTCAGCATGGCGCTGAGACTCATCGACTATTCGCGGCATCACCCCAGAGTAGTTCCCAGAATAGGCCTGATGGCGCGGAGAGAAGTCATCGATGCCGTAGTACAACAATGTGCTACTACGTGTTAGGCTCACCAAATGACACCTAGTAACCATTCCGACGAGTACGGATTCGTGACGAAGAGTCTGCACTGGGTGATCTTCACTCTTTTCACGATCATGTTCGTTCTGGGTTTCGGTCTGATGGGCAAGACCGAAGGAGATTCCGCATTCGGTACGGACTGGGGCACTGTCTTTGACTGGCATGCCACCGTTGGGATGGTCGTCTTCTTGCTGGCGCTCGTTCGCATCTGGTGGCGCCGGACGACTCCGCTGCCGAGTTGGTCACCAGGCTTGTCCGATCGAGAGCGGACGCTGGCTCATCGCACCGAACAGGTGATGTACTTCGTGATGTTGGCCAAGCCGATCAGCGGCTTCGTACTCGCCGGTGCTGCTGGCTACAAGATTGACCTCTTTGGGACGATCCCGCTCGGTAATCCCTTCGGCGAGAGCAACGGTCTCGAAGACTTCGCCCTCGGAGTGCACATTCTCACTGGCGTCGGGTTCCTCATAGCCTGGACGATTCATGTCGGCCAAGCCGTGCGCCATCAGTACATCAAGAAGGATGGACTGCTCGAACGGATGCTCCCGAGCCGCTGAGCAGACCGGATCGCACCGTTCGCCATTCGACGCGGGAGGTGACGCGGAGGTGACGCGGAGGCGGCTGCACAATGCTCTTGCCGCCACAAGTA
>CAYUOD010000196.1:0-5446 GCA_964446225.1 uncultured Acidimicrobiales bacterium
CCTTTCAGGTCGTCGACGACATCCTCGACCTCACCGCCTCAAACGAACAACTCGGTAAACCGGCAGGCAATGACCTGGTCGAAGGCGTCTACACGCTGCCGGTCATCCGTTTTCTCGCGACCCAGGATGCCGCCAGACTCACCGAGCTACTCGGCAAGAAACTCAGCTTCAAAGAGCGCGACGAGGCACGGGAAATCCTCCGTGGAACTCCTGTTGTGGCCTCGTCCGTCGAAACCGCCGTCAAGTATTGCGATCAAGCGGTGAGTCTCGTGGACCAACTCCCTGACACACCCGCGGTCCGGGGGATGCGCCTCGCAACCCAGAACCTGATGACAAGTCTGCCGGACTAAGCCCCGAGGCCCAGTCCGGCGTTCTGGCCTAGCCCAAAAGACCCTTACCCTCGAGCCACTCCTTGGCGACGTCATCAGACTCACGCTTGTCGAGGTCGGTGCCGGTGTTCCACTCGAGCAGATCATCAGTGGTGATGATGCTGCTCAACTCGTTCAGATCGGCCTCAAGATCGCCGTAGACGCTCAGCAGATCGGTCAGAACAATGGGTGCGATGTTCTGGGCCGGATGCAGGCCCTGGTCGTCTTCAAGAATTCTGAAGTTCTCCACTGGGATCTCCACCGCAGTCGTGTTCCAGACCACAACGTCGACCTCTTCGGCCTTCAGTGCCTCGCCGAGCAACGGGCCGAAGTCGATGATCTTGTGCTCATCAAAGGTAATGCCGTAGATGTCGGGATCTGTGTAGCCGATGAGGCACTGTGGCCGCTCAGCGCATGCCGCGCCAGACCCGAAGACATATCCCCCGGCCGCAAGGTCTGAGATCTTGATGGCTGGATCATCTCCGCGTACGACAAGGGCATCCCCGTCCACGGCCTCTGAGTACTCAAGCAGCGTGCCACCGATCTCTGCGAAAGCAGGCCGGATGAGGGCCATGATTGCCTCAGGGTCAGAACTCGGAGGAGCGTCAGGCGCCAACGCTGCCTGGGCGCCGCCGATGTAATCGATGATGAGACCAAGCTCATCAGCGGCGAGTGCGTCGTGGGCCTCGGTACGGAAACCCGCGGCGGGGAGAATCAGCACCTCATATCCCTTGGCTTCGAGATACTGACCGTAGACCTCTGCTGTTGTCACAGACTCAGAGAACTGCTGCCCACGTATCACTATCGGCGGCCCCTCTTTGGTGTCACCCGAGTCACTCGAATCTCCACAGGCTGCGGCCACAAGTCCGAGCGCGAGGACCACTGCTAGAAGCTTCCACCATCGTGTTGCTTTCATTTTCCTTCTCCTATTGGTCGATTTCTGTTCGAAAGTCTGCGTACTCCTGCTGGCAACACCGCACGTTGCACAGCGACAAAGAAGTAGCCGGTGGCGATCGCGAGGGCGGCCACGAGCATGGCGCCAGCGATAACAAGCGAATTATTATTCTGTCCGAGTCCGTCGCGTAAGTAACGCCCGAGGCCGTTGCCGCCCAGGAATGCACGAATGGGTTCTGTTGCGACCACCTGCACAGCGGCAATGCGGACGCCGGTAAAGATGATCGTCGCAGCCAGCGCCAACTCGACACGCACGAGCACCCGCATCTCGGTGTAACCCATTGCCCGCGCCGCGTCCACCGCCCCGGGGTCGGCCTGACGCACAGCGGTGAACGTTGTCAAGAACATGGGCGGCAGAGCAAGCAACAGCAAAGCCAGAAAGATCGGCCAGGGCTCGAAGCCCCAGCCGTTGCGCAGTGAGATGGGAACCAGCAGGCCGGCCAGAGCAAAGGTCGGCACTGCTCTGCCAAAGCTCACAAAACCGGTCGCGGCGACCTCGCCCTTGCGGTAGTGACCAAGCACCGCGCCAAGCGGAACCGCGAGTGCTACCGCGACCGCCAACACCGCTCCGCAGAGCACCAGGGTGTCAAGCGTTGACTGCAGAATGCCGCCTTCACCTGTCCACGAATCGGGATCCAGCAGCCATTCGAAAACACCGATATCGCGCGGGACTGCAACCTGAGCCACCAGATCGATCATGGGCGCGACCGCTCCCACGGCGTCAAGCGCCGCCCCACCGCGTAAATGAGGTAATCAAGCAACAAGGCAAGAAGCACAGATAGTGCGGCACCGATAGTCATCGGAGTCCAAAACGCCCGTCGTAGCCCATCCAGAATGAGACGCCCGAGGCCACCCTGGCCAATGATCGACGCAACGGTGACAAGACCAACTGTGCTTACGGCTGCCACACGCAGGCCTGTGATGATGTGTGGGAGCGCCAGAGGCAGTTCCACGGTGAGCACTCTGCGCACTGGGCTCATGCCCATACCGTCTGCAGCATCTCTTACCGACTCGGGAACTGCGTCGAAGCCAGCGAGCATGCTGCTCAGCAGAATCATGAGCGTGTAGCTCACAAGCGCAATCTCCGCCGTCAGAGTTGAGATCCCGGTGTAGGGAACGAGAATTCCGAACAACGCCACGCTCGGAATTGTGTAAAGGAATGCGGTGAAGCCTGTAATCGGTGACTTGGACCAGCCGAATCTCAGTACGAAGCCCACCAGAATGCTCGATATCGCGAATCCGACGACGAGTGCAATGAGCGTGAGCTGAATGTGCTGGACGAGGGCGGCCTGAATCTGGTCCCACTCGTCGATGAGGTACTCCCACCGGATGATCGGATTGGTGGCCTGCGCGAAAATCACAGTGCCTCGTGGGCCGTCAGCCCCCGTCGAATCTGCTCAAGTGTCACTACCCCGCCGAACACTCCGTTGTCGTTCACCACGGCCATGGGCGTGTTGGATGTCATGATGAGTTCCATCGCGCTGCGCAATGTGCTCGACGGTGCCACCTGCGCAGCTGGGAGCTGCGTCTCGAGATCGGCGATCGGTTGACCTGCCGCGAGGTCCACCCCCTCGATCCAGCCCAGGAAAGAGCTGCCGGACGTCACCCCGAACCAGGCGCTGCCACACTCAGCCATGACCTTCTCGGCCTCAGCCGCGCTCGCCGTCGCCTCCACCACAGGACCCTGATTGAACGCGAGATCGCCAACCGTGGCGAGAGCGAGGCGCTTGAGACTGCGATGCTCGCCAATGAAGGCCTCCACGAACTCGTTGCTCGGATTCCGGAGCAGTTCGTCGGGTGAGGCGAGTTGCTCAAGCACCCCACCCACGTTGAGCAACGCGACTCGATCGGCGATCTTGACCGCCTCATCGATGTCGTGGGTGACAAAGACAATAGTCTTATGCATTCGTTCCTGAAGCCCGAGAAGCTCATCCTGAAGATGGGCGCGCACGATCGGGTCCACTGCGCCAAACGGCTCATCCATCAGCAGTATCGGTGGATCGGCCGCAAGCGCCCGGGCCACACCGACTCGCTGCTGTTGGCCGCCTGAAAGTTCATTGGGATACCGGTCGAGAGTCTGAGCCGGCAGACCGACCAGCTCAGCGAGCTCCTGGACACGAAGCTGGGTCCGCGCCTTATCCCAACCCAGTGTCCTCGGGACCGTGGCGATGTTCTGGGCAATCGACCAATGAGGAAACAATCCAACCTGCTGAATGACATATCCAATGCCCTGGCGAAGTTCTGCCACAGGCTGTTGGGCTATGTCCTGTCCGGCAATCTCGATCGTGCCGTCAGTAGCCTCAATGAGGCGGTTTATCATCCGTAACGTCGTCGTCTTGCCACAGCCGGACGGCCCGATAAGCGCGATGATTTCGCCTCTAGGTATCTCAAGGCTGAGATCGCCAACGGCTGCATCTGCGCCGGTTTCGAATATCTTCGTTACATGCTCAAGCCTGATGGCTGGAGTCTTGGTGGAAGGAATGGGTCACCCAATCGACGGCTCCAAAAAATGTTATCTGCCCACAACACGATCTGGCGTCTAAATGACAGATTCGTAGTTCCAAGCGGTAACGGATCGGCGTGAACCAGAGCGTGAGGCGTTACCGCACCGGTTATTCGGCCGTCAGGAACAGATGCGCAGCCTGCGCATAGACCTCAGCTGCCTCCGCGATGGCACCAAGTTCGACGAACTCATCCACCTGATGGGCAATCCACTTTCCGCCCGGACCGTAGACCACGGTGTCGAGTCCACCGTCACGCCACAGGATCGTGCCGTCGGTGGATCCAGGCACACCCCCGAACACGCCCATCTCACCTGTGACCGCCTCATGAGCGACCAGCAATGCCTGCACGACGCGAGCATCCTCGGGGGTGTCCGTAGAGGGACGATCATCCACGACAGTCACCACGATCTCGACGTCGTGCGGCTGTCCGGCAGACTCGCCAAGCAAGACGACCTCACGGATCAGCGCCTCATGGTCAACACCTGGAATGGTGCGTAGGTCAATGGCAAGTGATGCCTCAGCAGGGATGACGTTCATCTGCTCGAAGGATCCCCCCTGAATCACCGTGGGCGTGACAAACACCTGACCCAGATGTTCGTGTACGCCGTACTTCTGCTGCAGTTCACTCTGCAGATTCGCGAGGCCCGAAGACAGATCCACGAGTGCCGACAACGGGTTTGCCCCCTTGTCGGGCATGGCGCCGTGCGCCATGCGCCCATGGGCGTCGGCGCGTAACCGCACAGCGCCCTTGGACACTGCACAGATCTCGCCATCTTCTGGCTCACACACAATGACCCCATCCACTCCCTCACAGTGGCCGCCCGCGACGAAGTGCTTTACACCGATCATCATTTCTTCTTCATCACACAGCGCGCCAAGCAGGACGCGCCCCGGAAATGGCCCGGCCAATTGCAGCGCCCGTGTGGCAAACAGCATCGCACCGAGTCCGGACTTCATGTCCGCCGATCCGCGCCCGTAAAGACGGCCGTCCACGATGTCAGCTCCAAAGGGATCAAGTGTCCACTCGCTCGCGTCTCCCTCGGTCACCACATCGGTGTGGCCTTCAAACATGAGCGTACGACCAGCCATCCCACCCTCGACCACGCAGGTCACGTTGGGGCGACCCGGGGCAACTTCCTCCACCGTCGGGGACCAGCCCCAGCCCTGCATAAGTTCAACCACAAGGGCCGCAGCAGGGGCCTCGCCGGCCCCTGCTCTGTTCACCGATGGAATACGCACAAGTTGGCGGACAAACTCGACGAGACCCTCGTGGTCTATTTCAAAGGTGGCCATCTCCGCGACCCGAACCCGTCAACTAGGACGGGTTGTAGGAGACGCGGGTCATGTCCAATGCCTGCGTCACCGAGTTTGGTGAGAAGCCAGCGATGCCCTCGGCTGTCACCGCCAGGTTCGGTAGCACGAACAGCCAGATACTTGCCGCGTCTGCGGTGATCTGAGTCTGAACGTTGCCGAGCAGTTCGTAACGCGCATCGTCATCAGCTTCGGCATCTGCCGCCGCAAGATCGGCCTGCACGTCTGGATTGTCGTAGCCGAAGTAGTAGTCGGGGTTGCCGTACTGACCGATGTCCCGCGGCTCCACATGGGCCACGATCGAAAGGT
>CAYUOD010000197.1:0-5443 GCA_964446225.1 uncultured Acidimicrobiales bacterium
CTG
Source organism: uncultured Acidimicrobiales bacterium (assembly GCA_964446225.1). Lineage (GTDB taxonomy): Bacteria > Actinomycetota > Acidimicrobiia > Acidimicrobiales > Poriferisodalaceae > CAYUOD01. The sequence continues at coordinate 4 of CAYUOD010000197.1, forward strand.
GCTTCGTCATCGCTCGTCGAGCTGCCGGAGTCTCCGCAGGCAGCCGCGACGAGAGCTATGACCGCCAGCATCGCTATCAGTAACTTGAATTTCCTGGACATTGCCCCATCCTTATCGGGTTTGGTTCTCTCATCACGGCAGACTCGACCTACAGAGCCCGCCCTGTCTTAACTAACTGTTGGCTCTGATTGGATCTTCTGTAGACACACCTGCGGGCCACGCTGCCCGATATCGCTGGACCAACCAGCGGTTAAATTGCACGTGGCTCTCCTCTTGCCACGAATAACGTCCCCGCGGTGCATAACGCGAACGAAGCCCCAGCTGGACTTTGGCGGTGGCGTCCTGGTCTTGTCGAACAAAGACCTGGACCCCCGCGTCAGAAAGCGTGAGCTTCTCATCAAACAGTGGATCTTCCAGCGACGAGGGATGGAAGATATATCCGATCTCCACATCATGGGTCTCTGGCCCGGTGGGTCGCACGAGAAAGAAGAAACACTGATCCGCGGCAGTTCCGAAGCAGAGCATCGGAGGGATCAACGCGAACGTGGAACGAGTGCGCTCCTCGTCGGTGAGATCCGGGAACACGTCCATGATCACGCGATGGGTGGCGTTGAAGCCACCGTCCATGTGGGTGTACCCGGCGGTCCGGAACATAACACCGGAGTCGTCAGTCCAGGGCTCCGGAAAGGCGGTCTTGTCAGAAGGACAAAAGTCCTGAACGAACTGGTGGAGCCGATTCGCGTGATACCCGTCATTGAAGTTCTCGAACATCACCTTCCAGTTCCACGGCATATTCTCGAGCGTGAAGGTACTCGGGCACACCGCATTCGGTAGGTCGTAGTTCTGAAGATACGGCTCGTAGCGCTTCAGAGTGGGTGCCAGCGGCGCAGCATCCGTATCAAAGTTCACAAATATGAAGCCCATCCACTCCTCGACAAGAAGTGCTGGCAAACCCCAGTCGGACTTCTCGAAGCCTTCTGTCTTCTCCATCGCGGGAGCGCCCAGTAGACGGCCGTCCTGACCGTAGATCCAGTGATGATACGGACACTTGAAAGTGGTCGCGTTGCCCGAACCTTCGCATATCTGCATCGAGCGATGCTGACACACAGCAGACATCGCTCGTATCTGACCCTCCTTGTCGCGCACGACTATGACTGGCTCGCCAACAAGATCGATGGTGAACCAGTCGCCCGGGTTCGGAATTCTTTCGACACGCGATACGGCCAACCACTCTTTCATGAAGAGCGCATCTTTCTCGAAGTCAAGCACCTCTGCGGAGGTGTAGAGCTCAGGCGGAAGGGTTTCCGCCTCTGCAACGTCAGCCGTCGACGAATCGAGGCTGGCGAGGAACTGGCTCGTCAAAATGGTCACGGTGTGGTCATCCTTCCTGAAGCATGAACTTGCGAATCTTGCCCACGCTGGTGCGGGGCAGTTCATCGAGAAATGTGATCTGTCTTGGCAACTTGGCCTTGCTTAGATGCTCGGCGCACCACTCCTGGAGCTCTTCTGTGGTCGGGGGAAGAGCCGCATCTGACGCCACGACGAACGCCACTGGCACTTCATCTCGCATCACGTCCGAAGCTCCAACGACCGCAGCTTCAAGTACTCCGGGATGTGCTGTCAATACCGACTCCACCTCTACGGTCGAGACATTCTCTCCAGCCACCTTGAGAAGGTCCGAGCGCCGACCGTCGAAACGAAATCTGTCTCGCTCATCGCGGGTGGCGCGGTCACCAGTGAGGAACCAACCGTCACGAAAGCTCGCCGCGGTGATGCCGGGGGCATCCAAATAGCCCGCAAAGATCGTGATACCGCGATCTCCCCTTACAACGATCTCGCCCACCTGATCTGACGCGACCGGAACTCCATCAGCGTCATGGATCTCGACCTCGCACCCGGCAGTAACAAATCCCATCGTGTTAGCGAGTGGTTCGGCCACCTCATCGGTGAGTACCGCCGGAATCGTCTCGGTCATCCCGTATAGCTGGCGGGGACGGCATCCGAACCAACTCGAAAGCGTCTCGTACTGCTCTGCGGCAAGGTTCTGGGCAAACCAGCAATGGCGCAGCGAAGCACCGTCTACCGGGCCGCCTCTTGCGAGAATCATGCGCATCGGTGCTGCGAAAAGGCTCGCGCAGGTCGCCTCGTGGCGCTTCACCTGCTCGAGAAAGCCGCTCGCCGAGAAGGTGTGCATAAGGGCAACAGATGCTCCGGCCCAGATGGCAGAAGCAAATGAGTAGTGCTGAGCGTTCGCGTGAAACAACGGCAGAACGACGAGATTCCGATCATCAGGTGAGAGTTGCGCCGCGTTCGCCATTGTCATTCCGGCGAACGCAAAGTTCGCCTGAGTGATCTCGACTCCCTTGGGTCGGCCCGTAGTGCCACTGGTGAAGTTCACAGCGGCAAGGTCGGTGGGCCGTGGCTGCGCCCACCAGGCCTGGTTGCTCTGCGGGAACGCCTCGAAGGAAGTGTCAGCCTCGTCAATCTCGAGCACAAGCTGGCCCTCAGGCGCGGCCTGTCTGTAGGCCTCAGAGCGGTCACGGGAACAAAACCCAACAGTTGGATTTGTGCGCTCAATATGGTCCTGTAGCTCAGGGGTACGACTCATTGGATCGCTTGAGACAATCCAGCCACCCAGACGATTGGTGGCTAGCCAAACCGCAACAAAGGTCGGAGAGTTCGTGAGTGCAAGATGCACCGCAGAGCCAGCGACCACGCCCCAACTCGCGAGCAGGTTGGCAACCTGGTGAACATGAAGATCGAACTCGCCATAGCTCCAACGAGCTACAGCTTCGTCGGGTCCTTCGAAGATGAGAAAGGTCGCGTCGGGACGCGCGTCAACACGGTCAGCCCACAGCTGAGCGAAAGTCGTCGGCGAGTCCCAGGAAGCCATGGTCAGTCGGCTTCTCCGTAGCCGCCGCCGCCCGGGAGTTCCAGACGTACAACATCCGAACCAGACAGAGTGATGCGAGCCTGCGTTTCCACGGCCTCGCCGTTCACAAGGAAGGCTCCTGAGGCGCCAGCCTGGCCACCGAAAATGCCCTGCGGAGGATCCGCGAGCCTGCTGGTCACAGCGTTCAGTTGCCACGCCTTGTCGGTGTCTACAGCAAACTCGATCGACTGGCCCATGCCGCCCTGCTGGCGGCCGTCGCCGCCCGAATCAGACCGCAATGACTTCTCCCGGAAGCGGATCGGGGCCGAGGCCTCAACCACCTCAATGGGTACAGCCGAAACACCGGTCGGATAAGAGCAGGCACTCAGTCCAGTCTTGGAGGCTCGAGCTCCCACTCCCCCGGCGTAGGTGAACATCGCTGTGATAAACGGGCTGCCATCGGGATAGTTGCCGTTCACCTGCATAGTCCACACCGCGCCAGAACCCTCGGCCATCGACTCCTCAGGTTTGATCTGAGCCAGAGCCTTGAGGAGCGCGTTTGGAAGAAACATACCCACGACGTGGCGAGCAGTACCAGGTTGAGGCAACACGGCGTTAACGATGGATCCCTCAGGTGCCAGCACCTTGATCGGCCCCAGGCTGCCGTGGTTGTTCGGAATGTCTGGGTTCAACACCGACCGCACCGTGAAAGTCGTATAGGCGTGGGTGTAGTTCATGACCACGTTGATGCCCCACGGGCTGGCTTCGGAGGTGCCCTCGTAGTCGACAGTGATCTCGCCTGCGTCAGTATCGACGGTCAGCGCACACACGATGTCGATGCGGCTCCCGTCAGCAAGATCCAAGACTGCGCTCGCGTTGTACGTGCCAGCCGGCAGCAAACGAATGCTGTCCCGCGTAGCGGTCTCGGAAAGGGTGATGATCTCATCAGACAGGTCCTCGATGTCATCAAGATCGAACGTGTCGCACAGGGTGGTAAGGCGTTGGGACCCAACCTCTCCTGAGGCCATCTGCGCGTGAAGGTCGCCTGCCATGTGATCAGGTTGACGCACATTGGAAAGGATGAACTTCCAGACATCCTTGTTGCGTTCGCCCTGCTTCATGAGCTTGCAGATCGGAATCCAGAGCCCCTCTTCGAACACATCCCGGCCACCGGCACCTATGCCGTAGCCTCCAACGTCCGTGTGATGAATCGTGGATCCGAACAGGGCGATGATCTTGCCCTTGCGCCAGGCTGGCACAAGAACGGTCACATCCAGAAGCTGACCTGCGGTCTTGTAAGGATCATTGGTGATGAGAATGTCACCCGGCTCAAGCGAGTCGAGCGGGTACTCCTCAAGCATCTTCGCGGCGCCAATAGCCAGCGAGTTGATATGCCCCGGAGTGCCCGTGACCGCCTGGGCAACCATCCGTCCTCTGCGATCGAACACGGCGTTCGCAAGATCTCCTGCTTCTCGCACGATGGGCGAAAACGCAGCCCGTTGCAGTGAGCGCGCCTGCTCATTCACCGTGGAGATGAGTGACTGCCAGAGAATCTCCAACTCGACCGGGTCAAATTGCGACGCCCGTTGTTGTTCGGTCACGCTCATAGCGCCTCCCTCGATGCAATGAGACTTCCGTCGCTGGCAACCTCAACGCTCCAGCCCGGCCGGATGACTGACGTTGTCTCACGCTCCTCGACCACCGCAGGGCCGCTGAAGGTTGCACCAACACCGAGGTCACTGCGGCGGTAGACCGGCGCATCGACTGCAGCCTGTCCTCTGTTAAAGACCATCGGGCGACTGCCAACAGACGTAGCTGAACCGCCACCTCCGGCAAACGAACTGTCTGGCTCCACCAGGCTCGTCGTAGCCACCGCAGAGAGACGCCAGGTCACTGCTTCGACTGCGACGTCAGGGATGGTCATTCCGTAGATACGCCGGTACTCAGTCTCGAATGCCTCGTGTACGGCTTCGGGTGTTGACGGCCAACTGCTGCCTGTTCCAACCCAGATCGTGATCTCATTGCCCTGACCTGCGTAACGCACGTCAAGTCCGTAGCGGAACTCGACATCAGCGCTGGGGACACCAGCCGCAAGAAGTACCCGCCGTCCCTCCTCACGCAACTCATCGAGCAGGGCATCGCGCTCGGCGTCGTCCACCTGGGTGATGAGTCGGGGCAGTGAGCGAGCAAGATCGATGCGTACTGGTGAAACGAGTGTCCCGAAGGCCGAAAGAACACTCGCGTTGACAGGGAAGATCACCCTGTCCGACTCGAGTAGATCGGCCACGCCGCAGGCATGGACGGGACCAGCTCCCCCGAACGCGATCAGAGTTACTCCTCGCAGATCTACGCCCATCTCAACGCCGTGCATACGAGCAGCAGCAGCCATGTTCTGGTTCACGACTTCATGAATGCCAGCTGCGGTGTCAATCATGGACAGGCCCAGGTCGTCCGCGACGACCTGGCTCGTGGCTTCGGCGAGCGACTTGTCCAAGGGCATGTCGCCGCCGAGAAATGCTGCCGGGTCGAGCAGTCCAAGCAAGACGTCGGCATCGGTGACAGCAGGGA
>CAYUOD010000198.1:0-5434 GCA_964446225.1 uncultured Acidimicrobiales bacterium
GGGGCGCAGCGCTTGGCGGTCACGAACCCGGGCACGATTCCCGACCGTGGATTGTTTGGCGTGTTCCTTCCCGACGGCACCCGTGTCGGCGAACTTGACGAAGAGATGGTCTACGAGAGCCGCGTCGGCGAGACCTTCCGCCTCGGCGCCTCGGCCTGGCGCATCGCAGAGATCAGCTTCGATCGTGTCATCGTGCATCCCGCGCCGGGCGAACAGGCCCGTATGCCGTTCTGGCATGGCGACGGACCTGGACGACCACTTGAACTGGGGCGGGCAATCGGGGCATTCACCCGTGAGCTGCTCGCCGAGAAAGACAAGAAGAAGCAACTTGCGACGCTGCGTGAACGGCATCGCCTCGATGAGTGGGCGGCGCAGAACCTCCTGGCGTTCTTGAGTGACCAGCAGCAGGCGACGGGCACTGTCCCAGACGATCGCACCATTGTCATCGAGCAGTTCCGTGACGAGATCGGTGACTGGCGGGTCTGCATCCTCACCCCGTTTGGCAACAAGGTGCACGCTCCCTGGGGCACCGCCATTCGTGCCCAGCTTGAAGAGCGGTATGGGCAGCGGGTCGAGATGTTGTGGGCCGATGACGGCATTGTGCTGCGGCTGCCAGAGTCAGCAGAGAGCGTCATTCCCGAGGATCTCATACCCGACCCCGATGTCGTCGAAGACCTCGTTGTTGCGCAGCTGCCTGGCACGGCGCTGTTTGCAGCGCGCTTTCGAGAGATCGCCGGACGGGCACTTCTGCTTCCTCGGCGTCGACCCGGGCAGCGCACCCCGCTGTGGCAGCAGCGTCAGCGGGCGGCTGGTCTGTTGGAGGTTGCGAGCCAGTACCCAAGCTTCCCGATGCTGCTTGAGACCACGCGCGAATGCCTGCAGGAAGTTTTCGATCTCCCGGCCCTTGTCGAGGTGCTTGGGCAGGTCCGAGACAGGCGCCTGAAGGTCGTGAGTGTCGAAACGGCTTCAGCGTCGCCGTTTGCGCAGTCGCTGCTTATGGACTGGGTTGCGATACATGTATACGACGGAGACGCCCCGCTGGCCGAGCGTCGCGCGGCGGCGTTGTCGCTTGACCGGGCGTTGCTGCAAGAACTTTTGGGGGCCGAAGAGCTCCGTGAGCTGATCGACGGCGAGGTGCTCGCCGATCTTGAACTTGAACTGCAGAACCTGGCCGACGGCTACCGATCCAGACATGCTGACGACCTCGCCGATGTGTTGAGATCACTCGGACCACTCACCCCCGTTGAGGTAGATGCCAGATGCGAAGACAGGGGAGGGGACTGGGCGACCGAGCTCATCGACCAACATCGAGCGATCAACCTCGTCATAGCCGGTGAACCCAAGCTGGCGGCCGTCGAAGATGCCGGCCGGATCCGCGATGCGTTTGGCATTTCGCTGCCCCAGGGTCTACCGACGGTCTTCACCGAGCCGGTTGTCGATGCGCTCGTCGAGATGGTGCAGCGTTACGCACGCACACACGGGCCGTTTTTGGCAGAAGACATTGCCCGCAGCTATGGCCTAGCGCTCCACGAGATCGTGGTGGTGCTCACGAGCCTCGTCGACACAGACAAGCTGTTGCTCGGCGAGTTCAGACCCAGCGGAGTCGCACGCGAATACTGTGATCCGGATGTGCTGCGAGCTCTGCGGCGAAGATCGCTGGCGATCCTGCGCTCAGAGGTCGAGCCCGTAGACGCCGAGACGTTCGCGAGGTTCCTGCCTGCGTGGCACGGCCTTGAGAAGCCCGCGAGAGGTGCCGATGCTCTCGTTGACGCCATCGAGCGTCTTCAAGGGGTGCCGCTCGTGGCCTCCACCTTGGAGTCAGACCTATTGCCCGCCAGAGTCCAGAGTTACAGCCGCGCCGAGCTGGACAGTCTCGTTGCTTCGGGCGAACTGGTCTGGACCGGCTCGGGGTCGCTGGGTGCCAGGGACGGCCGTCTGATTCTCAGTTTCCGTGACCGTTTGTCGCTGCTCGTGTCGCCTCCCGACGCCGGGCACGCACCTAGCGCCGACATCCATGAACTCATCCGATCCCATCTGCAGTCCAAGGGAGCAAGCTTCTGGGCTGATCTTGTGCAGGCCGTTGGGTCCGCAGATGAAGAAGCTCTGCTGACCGCCATCTGGGATCTCGTCTGGGCGGGCGAGCTCACGAACGACACGCTCGCTCCACTGAGAGCCTTCCTCGCGGGCAAGCGAAAGGCCCGCGCCAAGCGTTCACGTCATATGCGCCTGACCCGACTGGGTCCGCCGGCTGGTGCCGGGCGCTGGTCGCTGCTGGCTCCACTACTCGAGCCTCAACCCAGTCACACTGCGCGATCACATGCCCGCGCGCTGCAACAGCTGGACCGTCACGGCATCGTGACGAGAGAGGGCGCGTTGGCCGAAAAGGGCGAGGGCGGTTTCGCCGGCATCTATGGGGTGCTGCGTGCTCTCGAAGACAGGGGGCAGGTGCGGCGCGGATACTTTGTGGCCGGTCAGGGGGCGGCGCAGTTCGCGATGCCTGGGGCGATAGATCGTCTTCGTTCGTTCCGTGGTCTGTATGACGAGGGCGACGCCATCGTGCTCGCCACGACCGATCCAGCCCAGCCCTACGGTGCAACGTTGCCGTGGCCCGAAACGAATGGCAGGCCAGCGCGGTCTGCCGGTTCTCATGTAGTGCTGCTGGATGGCCGTCCGCTCGTCTTTCTCGATAGGGGCGGCAAGGCCCTCACCACGTTCGCTGGCGCGGATGAGTCCTTACAGTGGGTCGAGGCGCTGCGTGGGCTGGTCGCCTCAGGGCGGACCTCTAAGGTCGAGATCGCAAAGATCGACGGCGAACCGTGGACCGACTCCCGATTCACGAAAATTCTGCTGGATGCGGGTGCGGCGTCGGGATACCGCGGTCCGATTCTGCGCTGACCAATCGGTGAAGCGTAGCTTGGTCCGGTATTTCGTAGCCAGGCGACGCTTCACGACGTGAGAGCAAAACATGCGAGGGGCCGCTGGCGGCAAATCAAGCCACCGACCCCTCGTCATGTCACAACCACCTGAACCGCCGATCGAGGCGAATTATGTCACGCTTCCACGGCAGTTGGTGCATGGGAAGATGCATTATGGTGCACGTTGTGCAACAATAGGGAATGGCGCAGAACGACGCGGAAATCCAGCTCCGATCGCTGGTGGCCGACGGGCTGAACCGCCTCAATGCATCTCACGGCGGCCGGTATCTCGCGGCGATATCGCGCCGACTCAACGTCGAGCGATCAACGGTGAGCAGATGGAGTCGCGGCGAGGCGACCGCCAACCCCGAGCACTGTGACACGCTCTCCGATGTTTGGCCCGAATACTTCAACCGCAGCGAGCTGGCGCAACTTCAGTACGAGTCGCTGCAGTCCGGGTCTGAAGCGAGCATGCTCACCCTCGGGGCAGAGGTCCACTCAACGCCAGAGGCGGTATATCTCGCGTGCCGGAATGCTCTGATCGAAGAGCCGGTCGCAACCGAAAATCAGGTCCTGAGGCTCACTGGTTTTCACCTCGACCGGTACGGGGTGGATCCTGTTGGCGGATCGCCCCATTTCGACGATGCAGCGCTCGCAGCATCGCTTGCGTTTCGAGTTGCTGTTCAGGAGCGTGCGAAACAGGGCTGGCGGATCCAGCTCGTACTCTCGGCATCCAGTCCTGAACGAGCCGCGAGCGTACGGAAGGTCGTCGACGAAATCGATGGTCCGAACGTAGAGATATTCGGGTTCCCACTCGCTCTGCCTCTGGTGATGGCACCGGTTGTCTTCGCGAATCGGGACGTACTTATCGTCTATGACCATCGCCGGTGGGAGCGACCTGGTTCTGCCATCGCCCTGAGGTCTCGCTCTGTGGTCGCGTGGGCTAATCACTACTTCGCCGAGTTGATCTCTGATGCTCCGTACCGACTTCGATCGCCAGCCGGCGTCGAGACTGATGAGTTCGCCCGATTCCAGAAGCACATCGAACTCTCGTCGGGCTATCGAGCTGGAGGCAGCGGGGCCTCCTGGTTCACTGCTCAGGCCTGACTTCGGCGAAGCGGTCAATATCTCTGAGCCTTGGAAAGGCCACCCACCAGATACCTACGATGGCCAGCGTGCCGATTCCGCCGAACAGTACAGCTCCAACAATCCCGAGCAGCGATGCCGCAACTCCAGATTCGAACGCACCCAGTTCGTTGGATGCACCAATGAACACCGCTTCCACAGCGAGCACCCTGCCGCGCATACTTTCTGGGGTCGCGAGCGGCACAAGTGTGGATCGTATGAATACGCTGACTGCGTCGGCGGCACCAAGTATTGCGATGGCCGCAAACGCAACAGCGAACGATTCTGTGAGCCCGAGCCCGATGGTGGCGACGCCGAATATAGCGACGCTCACCAGCAGAACTCTTCCGATGTGCCTGGTGATCGGTGATCGGGCAAGCAGTACAGCGGTGCCGGCGGCACCAATCCCCACGGCTGCACGCAACCAGCCAAGTCCAACGGCGCCAACACCCAGTCGATCCTCGGCGATCGCCGGCAGTAAGGCAACGGCCCCTCCCAGCAGAACGGCGAACAGGTCGAGCGAGATAGCGCCGAGGAGCACAGGAGTACGGCGGATGAACTTGAGTCCCTCGAGAGCCTGACGCACCATGCCCTCGCCGTCGGCTCCTGATTCAAGTCGTGCGACGTTGCTGCGCGGCAGGCGTGAGATCGCGAACACAGCGAACAACGCCAGTGCCGCGGTGACTGCGTAGGGCCATTGGGGGCCGATCACGAACACGAAACCCGCCAGGATCGGGCCAGCGATCGCGCCGGACTGAAACGCGACACTGTTCAGCGCCACGACACGCTCAACCTGGTCAGGCGGCGCCATGTCCACCGGCAGTGCTCTCAGCGTGGGCGCGAGCAGCGCGCGGGCCGCACCGAATGTGAGTGCGAGTGCGAAGATCGGTCCGACCGCAGATGGCTCGGTCCGGATATAGGCGAAGAGCGCGATGGCGACGGCGGCTTCGGCAGCCAGGCCAGTTCCTGCGACGATACGCCGGTCGTAACGATCGGCGATTGAGCCCGTGAACGGAGCAAGCAGTGCGGTGGGCAGAAATTCAGCGAGGCCCAACTGTCCGAGGTCGAGTGCTCGGCCGGTCATGTCGTAGACCTGTTTGCCGAGGATTGTGGCCTCGCCTGCGATGGCCAGAATCGCGAAGAAGTTGACGACGAGAAGGAGTCTGATCCCCCGGGGAATCGGTGGCTTCGCCGGGTTGTCCGTCAACTTCTAAGCATCTCACTGCTGCCCGACACGCGGTCAAGTGCTATCTCAATAACGCGGCGGCCAGCGCCTGTTCGTCGAGGTGCTTGATACCTCTGTGTGTAGCGCCTCTCGGCATCAGCACCCCGCACGGGGTCCGAGACCACAACGGCCTGTCCCTCAAGTGAGAGCCAGTGCCGGCCGTCCACCT
>CAYUOD010000199.1:0-5411 GCA_964446225.1 uncultured Acidimicrobiales bacterium
TAGACGAACGCCAAGCCCAGGTTCTGGCGGATGTTTCGCATAGTGGACCGGCTCAGCGAGACTGCGGTCACGACTCCATCCAGGGCTCCGGAAATGAGGGTGATGTCCGAAGACTCGATGGCCACGTCGGTACCGGTGCCTATAGCGAATCCAACATCTGCCTGAGCGAGTGCCGGGGCGTCGTTGATGCCGTCACCAACCATTGCTACGACTCCGCCTTCGGCCTGGAGGCGACGGACTTCAAGCGCCTTGTGCTCTGGCAGAACCTCTGCGAGCACTCGCTCGACGCCTACCTGCTTGGCAATCGCGGCAGCTGTGCGGGCGTTGTCTCCCGTGATCATTGCGACGCTGATACCAAGGGAACGGAGTGCGGCGATGGCCGCGGCAGAGTCTTCCTTGACGGTGTCGGCCACGGCTATTACGCCACCCGGATCGCCATCCACGGCAACCAACATCGGTGTGCGGCCAGCTTCGGCCAACTCGTTCATTTGTGAGTTGAGAAGACTGGTATCAATACCTGCATCGTCGAGCAGGCGGCGGTTGCCGATCAGGATCTCGCGCCCATCCACGATGGCACGGATGCCCTTGCCAGTGACTGACTCGAACTCGGACGCCTCGACAAGCGACAGGTCGCGCTCGCGGGCACCGGTGACAATCGCCTGGGCGAGGGGGTGCTCAGATGACTGTTCGGCCGAAGCGACGAGACGGAGAAGTTCGTTCTCCTCGATTCCGTCGGAGGTGACCACGTCGGTGAGTGCTGGCTCACCCTTGGTGATCGTGCCTGTCTTATCCAACACGATGGTGTCGATTTTGTGGGCAGTCTCCAGCGACTCTGCTGAGCGGATCAGGATGCCGTTCTCGGCGCCCTTGCCGGTCGAAACCATAATGGACAGCGGTGTCGCCAGACCCAGAGCACAGGGGCAGGCAATGATCAGCACCGATACCGAGGCCACCAGGGCAAGGGTGAATGCTGGCTCGGGCCCGACCAGGAACCAGGTCATGAAGGTCGCGATTGTGATGAACATGACTCCCGGCACGAAGTACGAGGAGATCAGGTCGGCCAGGCGTTGAATCGGAGCCTTTGAGCCCTGGGCCTGTTCGACCAGTTTGATGATCTGCGAGAGCATCGTGTCGGCACCGACGTTCGTCGCCTGGAACCGGAAGGCACCTGTCTGGTTAATCGTTGCACCGATGACCGTGTCATCGACGGTCTTGGAAACGGGAATCGACTCGCCGGTCACCATTGACTCGTCAATAGTGGAGCGGCCACTCACGATCACGCCGTCAACTGGAATGCTCTCTCCAGGGCGGACCAGCACGGTGTCACCAGGGAGAACTTCCTCGATGGGAACTTCGACCTCTTCATCGTTACGAATCAGCGTGGCTGTCTTGGCCTGGAGTCCGATGAGCTTGCGGATGGCTTCACCGGTGCCTGCCTTGGCTTTGACTTCCAGCAGACGGCCCAGCAGGATCAGCGTGATGATGACGCCAACAGCTTCGAAATACACTTCCTGAACGTTCTCCGGCACAAGTGAGGGGGAGATCGTGACGAGCAGGCTGTAGCTGTATGCGGCGATCGTACCGATGGTGATGAGCGAATTCATGTCCGCAGTGCGGTGGCGCATCGTGAGCCAGCCGGTTCGGTGTATCGGCCAGCCGCTGTAGAACATCACCGGCGTGATCATCGCAAGTTGGAACCAACGGTTGAGCAGGAACTCGGGAATCCAGGTGGCTCCGAACAGGTCCACAGCCATTACGGCGAACACGACGGGGGCCGAGAGAACGAGGCCGATGAGCACTCGCCGGGTGAGATCGTCGATCTCTGCCTTGCGCTCAGCTGCCTCGGCATCCTGGGTCTCAGTTGAGCTCATTGAATCGCGTGGCACGAGGCCATACCCAGCGTCGGCCACAGCGGCCTGTAGTTGGGCGGGCGTCACGACGTTCGGGTTGTAGTCGACTATGGCCCGCTCGGTGCCGAAGCTCACGTCGACGTGATCGACGCCCGGCATCTCGCTGAGAATGGACTCGATGTTCACAACGCAGGAGGCACACGAGATTCCCTTGACCCGGAACTCGATCTGATCGCTCTCTACCGACTGGTCGAGTATCTGGCCTGCGCCTGATCCATCGCCACTGTCTGGTGACGTGGCGCCTGCCGGCTCGACCACGAGCTTGCCGTGGATCATGTTCATTCCGCAGGCGAAGTCGAACTCACCCACCTTGTCGGGTGTGAATTCGAGTGTCGCTGACCCGAACGCTGGTAGCGACTTCGAAGCGTTGAAGTCGGCAAACACGACTCGGGATGTGCAATCCCCAGACTCCTGGCGATCGAAGGTGAGCCGCAGAGGCACCCCCTCTTGCACCCGGATCACGTCGGGCGAGTAGCCGCCCTTGACCGTGATGTTTACTTCCTGCATTCCGCCGACGACGCTGGCCTGGCGGGCTTTCTTCGGGCCGAAGAAGAACCACCACAAAAACCCCGCAAGAGCGAGGGCTGCAATGATTGCGATTATCTCGGCTGTATCCATCGTGCGGACCTCCGTAAGACCGGTTTCCATATACCCTATAGGGGTATATGGAGAAGTCAACCACATCGGCCCGATCAATACAGCATTTTGTGACGAAGATCACCGCCCAGAGGCCCTCCAGCACCGTTCAGCGAGGGTTGTTGCGCCATCCAGCGCGGCAGACTACGGTGCCCCAACCTGGATATGCCCCCCATTTCCTGCTGGAAAGCGGTACGAGGATATGTCAGCAACTGGAGACGACGTCGTAACGCCGAAGGCTACGCCTGACCGTTCTCAGGACGATACTGAAGACCGACCCAAGCTGGGCTGGCTCCGAGCGACGGTAATCGGGTTCGGGGTTTTTGCATACTTCACCATCCTGACAGTCTGGTTGCCGTCGGCGATTCTCAAGCTGGACGGAATGCTGACGGCTGAGCCCTTCGTGCAGGAACTCGTGGTAACTGGCGTATGGGCGCTGGCGCTGGGCAGCCTCATTGTGGGCCTCCGTAAGGCTCAGCGCCGCGGTCTCATCTGATGGATGGCCTCGAGTACTTTGACTCCAACATTCCGTGTCTGGCGGCCTGTCCGATCCATACCAACGCTGGCCTGTATGTGGCGGCTATTGCTGACGGTGACGACGAACTGGCTTACCTCACGGCCCGACTCCCGAACCCTTTCGCCTCGGTTTGTGGGCGGGTCTGCGCAGCACCGTGTGAAGATGCATGTCGCCGTGGACAAATAGACGAACCGGTCGCGATTCGCGCGCTGAAACGCTACGTCACCGAGAGTCATGGCGTTGAGGCCGGGGCGGGCGGCGCAGCAGAACAATTCTCGGCACCACCAGCCATTGAGCGGACTCAGAGCATAGGAATTGTCGGTGGTGGACCCGCCGGATTGTCCGCGGCCCACGATCTCCGCCGCCACGGCTACCAGGTCACGATCTACGAAGCGACTGAGCAGTTGGGCGGCATGATGTCGCTCGGAATTCCTGAGTACCGGCTTGATCGGGATCTCATCAAGTCCGAGATCGACTCGATTCTGGCGATGGGCGTGCAGGTCCACTATGAACAGCGCTTGGGCCATGGCCTCAGCCTGGCTGGGCTGCAAGAAGACCACGACGCCGTGTTTCTGGCCTTTGGTGCCACGTTGGGACGTGGTCTCAACATCGAGGGCAGCGACGCGGACGGTGTCCTCCGTGCAATCGAGTACCTCATCAATGTCAATCGGGGCTTCAACGTCGATGTTGGCGACAGAGTGCTGGTGATCGGCGGCGGCGATGTCGCAATGGATGCGGCCCGCACAGCGTTGCGGGCCGATGCCTACACCGACCGTGTCGTGGACGACGCTGATGCTCGTGGCTCCCTTACTGAGGCACTGGATGTGGCCCGCACCGCCGTCAGGTCGGGCGCACGCGATGTCACGGTCATGACACTCGAAGCTCGTGCTGACATGCCGGCATCTGAGTTTGAGGTCGAAGAGGCGGCCAAGGAGGCCATAACCTTCATCAATAGCCGCGGACCTAAGCGACTCATGGTCGAGGACGGCCACGTCACGGGCGTTGAGACCCTCGGAGTGTCCAGGCTGTTCGACGCCGAGGGGCGATTCGCTCCGGAGTTTGATGAGACGGACACGCAGATCGTGGAGGCCGATACGGTCATCCTTGCGGTTGGTCAGGCGGTCGACGTTGCTGCGCTCGGCGAGCGTGGTCCAGAGCTCAGTGCCCGGGGCACTATTGGCGTTGGCGACTCGCTCCTCACCTCACTTCCGAATGTCTGGGCAGGCGGGGACGCAGCCCACGGCCCCCGCACGCTGATCGAGGCAATCGCAGATGGACGCAGCGTTGCGGCGAGCATTCACGAGACTTTTGGTGGCGACGCCGAGCAGCACAGTGATGGCTCGATGGTCCAGCTTCAGCAGTTTCATCGCGAACGAGATGACTACGACCGCATCAAGCGCGTCAGTATCCCAACCGTATCCACAGATCGTCGTATCGGACTTGCCGAGGTCGAGCTGGGCTTGACCGAAGAGCAGGCCCGCTGTGAGGCCAAGCGGTGTCTGCGTTGTTTCGCTAACATCCTGCTGGATACGGACTCCTGTGTTTTGTGTGGGCTGTGCGCCGATGTGTGTCCGATTGACCTCATCGCGCTAGTCCCGTCCGAGCAGATTGACGCCAGTATTACCGGGGGAACAGCCTTGACACTTGACGAATCGGCCTGCATCCGGTGCGGGTTATGCATCGACCGTTGCCCACCGAAGGCGCTGTCCATGGGACTGTGGTCCGGGGTGGGAGTTCCGGTTGAACTGGGGGTAGCAAAGTGAGCATTGGGCAAAAGGTACGAGATACGACGGTGGGACAGTCGATGTTCCGTTCGGGCGATGTCGTGACCGATCGAGATCGCGCCACCAAACATTGGACGAGCTTCTTCCTTCACATATACCCGGTGAAGGTACGTCGAGAAGAACTCGCGTTCCGGTTTTCATGGTTCCTCGGCGTGACCTCGCTGGTCCTGTTCGGTTCACTGTTCGCGTCGGGTGTCTATCTGATGTTCTTCTACGTACCTTCGCCAGCTACGGCCTACGGCGATATCCAGAGCTTGCAGACTGAAATCGCTTTCGGTCAGTTCATTCGTAACGTGCACCGCTGGTCCGCGCACCTCATGGTTCTTGCGGTTGCTGCACACATGACCAAGATGTTCTACCGCGGTGCGTACAAGGCACCGCGCGAGTTCAACTGGGTCATCGGCGTGCTGCTGCTTGTGTTGACGATGCTGATGTCGTTTACGGGCTACCTTCTGCCCTGGGATCAGCTGGCGTACTGGGCTATCACCGTCGGTGCCTCAATGGCGGCTTTTGTGCCGTTCGTAGGCGAACAGGTCCAACGCACATTGCTCGACGGAGATCAGG
>CAYUOD010000200.1:0-5398 GCA_964446225.1 uncultured Acidimicrobiales bacterium
GAACCTCGGTGGGCCGGCCTGGCGGCGATGGGGCCCGGGACTCGGGCGGAGCTTGCAGGGCAGGCCGGGGAGCGAAGTCATCTCGATGGTGATCTTCGAGCGACCCTCGTACGACTAGTCGGTGATCGGTCGAGCCATGTCCGTGATGAGGCCGTGAAGGCGTTGTCCAAGTTCCGGCCAGATGTGGCTGACGCGCCCGAACTTGAGAGGCTTCTCACACGAAAGTCCGGCAAGCTGCGGAGTAGTGTGATCGGGCTCCTCAGCCGACTGCCAGTGCCCGACGCAGCGGACGCGGCGAAACGCTTGTGGTCTGGTGACCAACCTCAGCGAGATGCGGCGTGCGAGTTGTTGAGTGTGATTGAACGTACCGCTGCAGTGGTGGCCGTGAGTGCCAAGTTCCTGGGCGATGCGCCATCATCAGCGCAGCGTGACGTACTCGACCTGATCGTGCTAGGTGACGAGTCGCCCGTAGACGATCCGACCTTGGGTCTCTATCGGCCGAACGAACTCACACCTCCTCGGGTTCCGCGGGGGCTACGCAAAGGGCGCCGCTTCTCAGATGAGACCGCGTTTCAGATAGCCGACCGGCTGGATGACCTTGCCGAGAAGCACCGTGACGTGCCCTTTGAGTATCTGAATTGGCAAGGATCAACCGAGGTGTTGTTGGGCGATGCTCAAGGATTACCCAGTCCGTTCAGTCGGGCCCCAGGTGGTGTAACTGAAGGTGGGCACGGGATGATCCTGCCCGAAGTATTCCGAACATGGTGGGATGAACGGGGCCGCGAGTTCCGGGGTGAGTCAGACCAGTTGGATGCGCTGCGGGCCCTGGTGGTCGTCGAACTTTGCGCGCACGATGAGGGCACGCCCCGACGGCGCGAGTTCCAGCCGCAGTTCAACAAGCTCTTCGACTCGTTTGTGGGTAGGGGCCGCCTGCGGCTCAGACATCCTGAGGTCGTAGTGCATGTCCTGCATTGGATCATCGCCGATATCGCAGACGAGTCGCTTATCGACGAGTGTGTCGACGCCGCCGAAGTGTCTCTCGCTGCGGTTCCGCGAACCTGGTTCAAGCAACTCCCAGGCCCAGACGATGACTGGCGCGCCAAGATGCGCGAATGGCGCGACTCGTTCGCATGGTCCTGTACCTGGATCCGGCTCACCACAGACCTGCTCCAGCGAGACCCTCTGCTGTTGGGACCAGACCACCTTGCACGCTGGTACGGCCTGATGCGGTGGTTTGATCAACCCATATCTGGAGTTCAGCGCTATCGCGTCCAGCCCGCCGTGATGCTCCAGGCCCATGCGATCGGCGCGGCCAGCGACGCCGACGTGTACGAGACTTTCATGGCTGAACCGGACCATTCCAGCTGGGGAGTTCGTCGACTGCTATCTGACTTTACGAAACGGCGCAGAGAACAGCTCGTGGATCGCTATCCGACTGTCGTGCCGCTGGCTGATCGCGTACGCGAGCGAGTTATCGAGATTGAGCGCTCACGAGGGGAGGTCTCGACTCCGGCAAGTCATGTTGCGCTCAATCTCGCGAGTATCTCAGGTGCCGACGTGGCGTTTGAGCTGCTGGCGCGTCTTGGCCGCTCGACGCTGGTGCGAGGTGACAGATCTACGAGCGGCGGGCGCGAGGCGGTGTACAGCCACCTCATACAGATCTCCCACCCTGCAGCAGGCGACACCCCCGAGTCTCTGCGTCGACTCATCGAAAAGTACGGCATTAAAGATCGTCGACTGGTCGAGCTCGCAATGTTCGCTCCGCATTGGGCTCCAATGCTTGAGACGGTCCTGGAGTGGGACGGACTAGACGATGCTGTGTGGTGGTTCCATGTTCATACCAAGGATGACCAGTGGTCGGTCGAGGTCGAGGTGCGTGAAACCTGGGCGGCCCTATCCGCGGAACGTACGTCTCTTGGATCCACCGACCTCACCGAGGGAGCAGTAGACGTCGAGTGGTTTGATCGAGCGCATTCACGACTTGGTGCCGAGCGCTGGTCGACTCTACAGAAGTCAGCGAAGCTGGCCTCAATCGGTTCCGCGCATCGTCGTGCGCAGATCTTTGCAGAGGCAATGCTGGGCGATATCAGCGAGAGCGATGTGGTGAAGCGATTGCAGACGAAGCGGCACCAGGATTCGGTGAGGTCCCTCGGATTGCTGCCTCTCCCCGACGAGGGTGCCGAAATGGTGGCACTGAGTAGGTACCAGGTGCTCCGGGAGTTCGAGCGTGGTTCGAAGAAGTTCGGCCAGCAGCGCCAGCGCAGCGAGGCCCTCGCAGTCCGCATTGGCATCGACAACCTCGCCCGCAACCTGGGCTATCTCGATCCGCAGCGATTCATTTGGGCAATGGAGGCGGCGGAGGCAGGGGACCTCTCAGACGGCCCCATTTCGGTCACGGTCGATGGCGTAGTCGTCACGCTGCACGTCAACGGCGAAGGCATTGCTCAAATTTCAGCGCAGCGTGGAGACAAGCGACTCAAGTCCGTGCCAGCCAAGCTTCGGAAACAACCTGAGATCAAGGCACTCACCGACCGGCGTACAGCCCTCAAGCGTCAGGCCAGCAGAGTCCGTCGCTCACTCGAAGACGCAATGATCAGGCAGGACCGCTTCATTGAGGGAGATTTCAAGGCGCTCAATCGACATCCGGTGGTGGCACCAATGCTGGACCTGCTCATCTGGGTAGACGACGACGCTGCGACCTATCGGCGCAGCGATGGACTCTGGTTGGACGTGCACAGCCAACCTGCGATTCCAGCTGGTGCGATGCGCATCGCTCATCCCGTGGATCTGTTGGCTTCAGGAAGTTGGATTCAATGGCAACAACAGTTCTTCGATAACGCTGATCGCCAACCGTTCAAGCAGGTCTTCAGAGAGCTTTACGTCCGTACGGCTTCCGAATTAGCGGACTCGCCGGTAAGCCGACGTTGGTCGGGCCATCAGTTGCAGTTGCGCCAGGCGTCAGGCCTGTTTACGGCTCGCGGTTGGTTGAGCGACCGAGAGTCGAGTGAGGTAGCGAAGGTCTATCACCACTGCGAACTGGTCGCCCGGGTCGGATTCGTGGATGGCTGGGGCACACCGGCGGAGGTCGAGCTGCCGACCGTGGACACGGTGTATTTCGCGGGCCGCGGTGAGTATCTTGCACAACCACTCGACAGCGTGCCAGCCATAATCTTCTCAGAGACCATGCGCGACCTTGATCTGGTTGTCAGTGTCGCTCACGCAGGTGGCGTAGATCCGGAAGCGTCGGCCTCGACCGTTGAGATGCGCGCAGCTCTCGTGCGCGAGACAGCGCGAATCATGAGTCTCGACAACGTTAGGCAGGAGTCGTCACACATTGTGATCGAGGGGACCCTAGGGGAGTACTCGGTGCATCTTGGAAGCGGCACAGTCCATCGGCGTCCGGGTGGAGCGCTCTGCATCATCCCGGTAGATGCGCAGCGGCGAGGCCGCATCTTCTTGCCGTTCGCCGACGATGACCCCAAGACTGCGGAGATTGTCTCGAAGATCTTGATGCTGGCGCGGGATTCAAAGATCAAAGATCCGACCATTCTGGAGCAACTCCGCTCGTGATGCAGAGAGATTTGTATCCGACGTGCACACAGTGAACGGTGCACTTCCCCATCTGATCTGGCTTGCGACTCCTGGAAACCACTTCTTCGCGACCGGTGGGAACCCCTGCTGATAACCGGAACTGGAGTGCCCGCTACTCGGGTGCCGATCATGGTCGGTCCGATCGGTTGGTCTTGGTGATGAGTTCGTTGTGGATGAGACCGGTGGTGATCCAGCTGAGGTCTTGGAGGGTGTCGCCTGAGAGTTTGTGGATGAGATCCGGATCGGTGTGGGGCCCGCGGAGGTCTGTGTGTCTTCCGCGGAAGACTTTTACGGTGGCGGTATCACCGCTCGGCGTGATCCAAGTGTGTCCGCCAGACGGGATGGCTTTGACTGTCCAGCCGTGTTCGTGGAGCAGGTGGTGATGAAAGTTGCAGACCAGTACAAGATTCGAGAGTTCTGTTGGTCCGCCGTTGGCCCAGTGGATGATGTGGTGAGCGTGCAGACGGTGAGTCGCATCGCAGCCCAGGAATTGGCAGCGATTGCTATCTCGCCGGTTCAGTGCTCGCCGTATCTGGCGGGGTACGACTCGAGTCTCTCGCCCTACCGACAGCGGGTTTCCGGCTGAGTCTTCAATGAGCGAGCTGATCTGGGCGTCGCAGCCAAGCCGCCGAGCGACTTCCGGGGCGATCCTGCTGCCACCGGTCTCACAGGTCGACCCGTCAGATGGCCCTCCGGCTGGTCCGTCGTCGGCGCTACTGGTGAGCTGATCGAGGTCAATCAGCACTTCTATTTTCGCGGCACCCGGCTCGGGGCTCGTGAGCAGATTGACGAAGGCGTCAGCCCTCACTGCGGCGATCCCGTCGTGTTCGGCAATCACATACCGGGCCGTCACTTCCGGTGAGACGGCGTCGGTGATGATCACTTCGGTTTCAGTGTCGAGAGCGTTCTTGCAGGCAGTCGCATCGGCAGTGGTAAGCATGATGGTGAGCGTGGTGGTGCCGTCGTGGTTGTCGCGGCAAGTCACTCGTCGGCTCCTGTGCGCCACGGCTGCCTGTTCTTGTTCTGAGCCAGCACTGTGGTCTTTGGCTTTGCGGTAGCCAGCACAGATCGCTTCGATCTGTGCTGCTGTAGCGGCCAGGCCCAGGTCACAGAGCTCAGCATCAGAATCAACCGTCGCTACCCGCGAGATGGCCCGCACCTTCGAATAGGAAAGCCTGCCCTCACTGAAGGCCTCACGGGTTGTCGGCAGGAACTCGAGGGTCCGCGCCACCCGCACGTGCTCATGAGCTGTAGACGTTGACATCGCACACTTCCAGTTCAACCAATGAGCGCTGCTCCGACAGCCCCACGACTCGTAACCGCCGCGACGATCAAAGATCGCCAACCAACCCAACCAGGCCGCAGTCGCAGACGCGATACGCGCCGCGAACAATGTGAGCTGATCCTCCAACAAGTCCAACGGCGCTGTCTCCCAATCCACATTCCCAGGCTCGCCAATATCCCCACCGTGTACCTCTGTCCCAATCATACGATTCCTCCCAAATATGCAGGTCAACAATCATTTTGGTGCGGGGGTGTGACATGCAACGCGGTCTGCGCGGGCGGTCGCGAAGCGCGTGTGCGTCCGCTTCTGCTCAGAGGTGGAGCGTGTCTGGTTCGGCCCACATTTCGAACTGTGCGACGTCGCGGTATCCCATTCGTTGGTACATCGAGCGGGCCATCGGAGTTGAGTGGAGAACAGTCGTGTGTGCGCCAGCAGATCGAGCGGCGTTGAGGGCCGTGAGGGTCAGGAGAGAGGCGATTCCCTGTCCGCGTCCTTGCTCAGTTGTCACCACGCCGTAGATTC
>CAYUOD010000201.1:0-5388 GCA_964446225.1 uncultured Acidimicrobiales bacterium
CAAGGTGGATGTCAGACACTCCCTTGCCGATCGCACGAAGTACCAGTTCCTCTACGAACTCGACAGTGGATGTGTCTTCGAGATGGTCTGTGTTCTTGGCATCGCGGAAATCTTCCCAGCCGGCGTATCCGACCTCGGTCTCGTCCGGCTCTGGCGGGATTTCACCGACCTCTACTGCAGCGGCGTGCTTCAAATCGTCGGGGATGTCCTGAGCAGATTCGTACACCGCCTGTATGGCGGTTTCGAGGTGCTCGGGGTTCGCCAGCATCGGCCGAATTGTCCGCCCGGTTATGGTTTGCAGGTCATCGATGGCCCGCATATCGAGTGGGTCAGCCATTGCCACAACGAGTTGATAGCCGTAGTCGCTGACCGGCAGCGCCCTGAGCCTTGATGCGACGGTGTGGGGTATCAGCTTGGCGTAGACCGGCTGCGGTGGCTTAGCTTTGAGGTCCAGCGAGTCGAGGCCCATCTGCGTCGCGAGAACCTCGTAGAGTTGTACAGGCGTGAGCCAGCCCCGTGACATCAGAACTTCGCCCAGACGGCGGCCGGTGCTCTTGTGCTCTGCAAGAGCCTGGTCCAGCCGGTATTGGGTCAGAATGTTCTGCTCGACGAGGATCTCGCCGAGCATTTGCCGTGAGGACACACGGGTCTCTGTACTCATAAGACTACCGATCGGACGTTTTGGCTCTTGATTGAGGAACAGCCGTCAGCCAGTGATACTGAAACTGTCGCATTTCTGTTGGGACGGGAGCCGCGTGGAGCGTTCCTCATCGCCGCGCGGTCGCGCGGCGGAACACCAAACGTCATCAAGAACTCCCCGTTTCTGGAGGATGGCACGCCGATGCCGACGCTTTACTGGCTCGTCGGTGAAAAGGAATGCGCGATGGTCGGCCGGCTGGAATCAACGGGCGGGGTGCGCAGGGCCGAACGTGAGATCCCTGCCGAAGAGATCGCTGAGATGCACGCCAGGTATGGCGCTGAGCGGGACAGTCTGATCGCACCTGAGCACGTCGGGCCGCGGCCGTCTGGCGGGGTGGGTGGTACGAGACGGGGCGTAAAGTGCCTGCATACGCACTATGCGAACTACCTGGCGGGCTGGCAGGATCCCGTGGGAACCTGGGTCCATGAAGAACTTATTGCCGCAGGAGAACTATGAGTGAGTATCGCGGTGCAGTGGACTGTGGCACGAACTCGACTCGTCTTCTCATATCCCGCGGTGCCGAGCAGGTCCACAAACGCACGGTCGTGACCGGGCTTGGTCGCGGCGTTGATGCGGGTAGTTCTCTTGGCCCGGACGCGATCCAACGAACGCTGGATGCTCTCGCTGATTTCGCGCAGGATCTGAAGGAATTTGACGTCGCCGAGGTACGGGCATTCGCTACCTCGGCCGTACGGGACGCGCAGAATGCCAGCGATTTTCTGATCCCTGCTGGTGAGATACTCGGTGTTTCGCTGGAGACACTGAGTGGCGACGAGGAAGCAACTCTGGGCTTCGATGGGGCCATTGCAGCATTTGGTGAGCGCGAGGAACTCACTCTGGTTGTCGACATCGGTGGCGGTTCCACAGAGTTCGCGCTGGGCCGGTCAAGCCTCGAGGGCAAGCTCTCCATGGACATGGGATCAGTTCGCTTTACCGAGCGCTTCATTGCGAGCGACCCGCCTCGACCCGAGGAGCTCGCGAATGTGATCTCCATGGCGCGCAGCTACGTCGAGGAGATGTTGATTGTTTTACCCGAAGCAGTGAACGCGACTCGCTTCGTGGGGCTTTCCGGCACCGTGACGACGGTGGCCGCTGTCGAGATCGGGATGGATCCCTACGACAGCGAGCAGATGCACCTGTTCATGCTTACTCGTGACGCAACAGAGGATGTGTTTCGAACTCTGGCTACGGAATCACTGGCGGACAGGATCCACAATCCGGGGCTGCAACCAGAGCGCGCCGACGTCATCGTGGCTGGTACGGCGATACTCGTGGCGATTATGCGCGTCATGAAATTTGATGTCTGCGTCGTGAGCGAGCGGGACTTGTTGGATGGTGCGATCGCGTCGCTGAGTGATCCGTCGGAGTCTGGCCCAGTTCACTAAGGTCTGGCCATGGTGAATCCGTCGGACCCCGACCTGCAGTTGCTTACGCGGCGCCTTGTCTTGCGTCCCCTGCGCAGCGAGGACTTTGATCAGTTCGCTGCGGCCCGCGCCAGAAGCGACGATTGGCTGACACCTTGGGAACCGTCGAAGCCGAAGGTGGCGCTTGATCCGTCGCGAGATCGGATTGCCTTCGCGACCCGTTGTGGCGCCCGCGAACGGGATCGCCATCGGGGCGATGGCTACGCATTCGGTATCTTCCTGGACAGCGAACTCGTCGGAGAGATCAACATCAGCAGCGTGAACCGCGGTGTGCTGCAGTCGGCGATGGTTGGCTACTGGATAGATGAAGCAATGGCCGGGCGGGGCCTGACTCCGGAGGGCCTCGTTGGCGTGTTTGCCTTCATTTTCGATGATGTTGGCCTGCACCGGCTACAGATAAACATCATCCCGAGGAATCTCGCGAGCAGACGGGTGGTCGAGAAGCTTGGTATCCGGGAAGAGGGTCTTGCGTTGCGGTACGTGAAGATCAATGGCGAATGGGAAGACCACATCAACTACGCGATAACGGTTGAGGAATGGCGCGAACGGTCGCCCATTCTGCTGTCTGAGTGGGTAGGCACCGAGCGTTAGCTGAGCAGCAGGGTCATCGTGGTGACCACGCCGACCGTGGCGATGCTGAGCGGTGTTCCCAGGCGAAGATAGTCCCCGTATTTGTAGCCGCCGGGTCCGTACACCATCGTGTTTGTCTGATAGCCGATCGGCGTCAGAAAAGAGCAGGAGGCCGTGACGGCGACGGCTATCACGAGTATCCGCGGGTCCAGATCAAGCTCGGGTCTCGCGCCGATCTGGAGCGCTATCTGGACCGCGATCACCGCGGCCGCGGCGTTCGTGATGAGTTCGGTGAGGGCGACGGTCAACAGGATAAGAGCCAGCAGAACCGCCACTCGATTGGTGTCACCTACGACTCCGAGCATGAGGTCCACGATGTCGTCGGCGAGTCCCGTCTTGATCATCGCGTTGCCAAGTCCGAACGCCGCTCCGATCATGATGACGACGTCTGCTTGCACGCTGTCCCTGGCTTCAGACCTTGTGAGCACACCGAATATGAGCATCGCAGCGGCTGCGATGAGTGACACCTTCAACAGCGAGAGAATCTGCAGTGCGGGCACGAGTACGAGAAATACCAACGTCCCGAGGACAATGGGTGCCTTCTTGCTCGCGGCGGGTGAGGAGCCCCCGAGACGTGAGACCAGCAGGAAGTCCCGACGGTTTCGCCAGCGCGCTCTGAAGCCCCGGTCGGCGAGCAGAAGTAGCGTGTCACCCGGACGCAGCGTCACCGTGCCGAGCTTCTCGAGGACCCGGTGACCCGAGCGGTGAATGCCCAATACGGCTGCCTGGTACTTGCTGCGAAAGTTGGACTGCTTGAGGGTGCGGCCCGCTAGTGGAGAATCTCCGCCGATCACAGCCTCGAAGAACGTGTGCCGGCCCTGATCCACTGCGAGCACGTGGTCCAGCTCTGCTGATTCGAGGCCGGGCGTGCGCTGCAGGTCGAGAACCTCTTCGACCAGACCCACGAAGGTCACGAGGTCCCGCGCATGCAGAACGAAGCGTGGGCCCACGGGAGCGATAATCTCGCCAGCGCGCGACACCTGAATGAGGAACACCCCCTCAAGGTGACGGAGGCCTGCCTGCTCGATGCTCTCGCCGGCAATGGGCCCGTTGGGCTGCACCTTCATTGTCAGTGTGAAGTTACGAAGCTCTTCAGCGGACGGGTGCGCGGGATTTCTTCTGTCAGGAAGCAGCTTTGGCGCAAGTGCGATGGTGATCGTGAGCCCGACCACGGCGACCGGGAGTCCTATCTTGGCGAGCTCGAAGATGCCGAGTTCGTCCTGCCCCTGTGCTGACAGCAGGCTTGAGACCAGCAGATTGGTGGATGTCCCGAGCACGGTAATGACCCCACCGAGAATGGTGGCGTAGGAGATGGGGATGAGGTACTTAGACCTGGCGAGACCGTGGCGGTCACTCCACGAACTGACTGCCGGAACGAGAATCGAGACAATGGGTGTGTTGGACAGGAAGCTCGATGCGGATGCTGCTGGTAGTGCCACTCTGGCCAGCGAGCGCCGCTCGCTCGTGTCGTGCTTAAGGAGCCTTGAGAAGAGTGGTTCGAGGGCCGCGGTCTTTTCGACTCCTCCGGCGACGACGTAGAGTGCTGCGACTGTGATGGGCGCTGCGCTTGCGAATCCAGCGAACGCCTCCTCGGGTTCAAGCACCCCGCTGATCAGCAGGGCGACCATGGCGCTGACCACCGCGGTCGCTGGCGGGAGCCGGTCGGTGACTAGCAGCACCACCATTGCAACCAGTACGGCGAGGGTTATCCAGGCATCGGTGCTCATCGACCGCCGACCCGGTTCTTGATCGCCTGTAGCCGCTCCGCGAACCAGGGTTGGCGCAGCGTCCAGAGTTGTTGTTCGAGTTCGTGTTCGACGGCCTCGGCGCGAGTTCCGGAGTTGGTTCCGCGCAGCGTCGCCGTGGTGCGTTCTATGACCGGACGGGGAGTTCTGGCCGCCTTTGCCCCGAGCCTGCGGGCGTACGCCTGCATGGCTGGCTCGTCGTCGAAACAGAGCAGAACAAGGCCAGCCTGCTCGGCCTGCATGCCGTCGAGTTCCTCACCGAACAGAAGCATGGCTGCTGCGGTCTGTTGGCCAACGGCATGGGCCAACATCCAGGTGTGTCCTCCCCCGGGGTGAAGGCCAAGTTCCATGAAGCGCGTAATGAACCGCGACCTGCGGGTGGCGAGTCGGATGTCGCAGGCAAGGGCAAGATTCAGACCTGCGCCAACCGCTGGACCATCAACAGCGGCGAGCGTGGGGAGTGGGCTTTCTGCGATCCGGAGAAATCCGTCGTAGATGCGGCGCACTTTGGCATCTGCTGTGCCGAGTGCAGTGAGATCTGCCCCCGCGCAAAACGAGCCGTCGCTGCCGGTTACTACGACTGAATGTACTGTCTCATCTGCCTCCAGGGCAGCCATCGCCGTGCAGATGTCTTCCACCATGTCCAACGTGAGGGCGTTGCGGCGTTTCGGTGCGTGCAGTGACAGCACACCGGTGCCGTCGATGACCAGGTGGCGCACCTCACCGCTCTCGGATTGCATCATTATTGCTGACTCTCCCGCTCTTGCTGTGCCCGCTGTCCCGTTTCACACTCGTCGAGGCGACAGCACCATCGACATGCACCGCTAGCAGTCTCCTCTGGCTCATGGTGTCGCGCGGTGATAGCAGCCATAACTGCCGCGCCTGCGAT
>CAYUOD010000202.1:0-5378 GCA_964446225.1 uncultured Acidimicrobiales bacterium
ACGACCCCGAATACGACCAGGATATGGTCGATGAGGTCCAGGCCCGGATGGAAGAAGTGCGTAAGCAGTTGCTCCACACTCCCGCGGCCACAGTCATCGCGAATCATGTCATGGGCTTCTACGAGCTTGGCGCGATCCATCTCTCAGCCACACCACCCAACCTGGATGAAGCGCGCCTTGCCGTTGATGCGATGGGCCTCATGGTCGAGACCCTTGGGGATCGTTTGGCAGAACAAGAGACACTCACAGACGCCCTGGCACAACTCCGTATGGCCTACGTGCAGATCTCCCAAGGCCTCGAAGCCGAGACCGAAGCTGCCGAGGACGCGGACGATGCTGGCAACTCAGACTCCGATGGCCCAGACTCAGCAGCCGAAGGCCCAGCTGCAGAGGAACCTGCCGCCGAATAGCGCTAGCGGCGCGTCAGGAACGCGCCTACATGTTGAGTGAGTTCGACGGTTCGACCTGTGAATTCGGCGGTACCAGAATTGCTGCCAGTTCCTGGGCTGTGGTGCGACCCGGCGGTTGCACGCCCATCACGTCGTTCACTGGGCGAACTGCGAGCAAACAGACCTCCGCAACCATGTGCTGGTCTGCGGTTTCCATCACCACCTGCTCCACGAACACGATTGGAACATCGAAGCCAGCCCGGCGGGCGGTCACATCTGGATCTCTCCGACCGGCGAGCCCGAAAGTCTCACCAAAGCGCGTCGAACTAGCTGATTGTGACCACGTCACGGCCCTAGATGAGCTTGCGCAGCAACTTCCGCTTGATCTTTGTGTAGGGCGGATACAGCAACTTCACATCAGGCTTCGACGACTTGCGAAGCACAGCCTTGCGGTGCGAGAGATTCTCGAACCCCGCACGTCCGTGATAGGCACCCATGCCGGATGCGCCAACGCCGCCAAAGGGCAGCGACGGGACCGCCAGGTGCAGCAGCGTGTGATTTACCAGTGCTCCACCGGAACTCACCTCGGCGAGTATCTGCTCGACGACTGCCTTGTCCTCAGAGAACACATAGCTCGCGAGGGGTCGAGGACGTGACTGCACGAACACCACCGCCTCATTCATGCTCTCGACGGTGAGCAGCGGCAGTATCGGGCCGAAGATCTCATCGCTCATCAGGTCAGATCCCGGATCAGGATCCAGCACTATCGTCGGGGCGAGGTAACGGTCCTGCTCATCAACCTGGCCGCCAGCGACTATCTGCGCTACTGGCAACGAGTCCAAGAGACCTTTCAGACGTCGCAGATGGCGATGATTGATGACTCGGCCGTAGTCCGCGCTCTGCTGCGGGTCCTCACCAAAGAAGTCCTTGAGGCTAGCGAGCAGAGCATCCGTGAACTCCGCGGCAATGGGCCGATGGATCAACACATAATCCGGAGCGACACAGGTCTGCCCGGCATTGACGAACGCACCCCAGGCAATCCGTCTGGCCGCTATCTCGATGTCGGCTGACTTGTGCACAATGGCCGGGCTCTTACCACCCAACTCCAGAGTCACGGGCGTGAGGTTCGGCGCCGCCGCCAGGAGCACGTCAGAGGCGATTCGCCCCGAGCCGGTGTAGAAGATGTGGTCCCACCGCGTCGCGAGGAGCGCTTTAGCCTCGTCGATACCGCCCTCAATGACCTGCACGCCGTCATCCACATATTCCGGAAGGACCTTGGCAACAGCTGCAGCTGTATGCGGTGCCATCTCGCTCGGTTTGCCAAGCACGACATTGCCCGCGGCGATCGCCGCAACCATCGGGAGAATCAGCAGCTGCAGCGGGTAGTTCCAGGGCGCAATGACAAGTACGGCTCCGAGTGGCTCGCGATGGATCTCGGCCTTACCGGGCCGCTGATTCATCGGCAGTGCCACACGCTCTGGGCGCGTCCACTTGGAGAGATTGCTGAGCGCGTGCTTTATCTCAGCACGCACAATTGCAATCTCAGTTGTGTAGGTCTCGGTGGCCGACTTCCCCAGATCGGAATGCAGGGCCTTCGCAAAGAGCTGTTCCTGCTCGACGAGCATCCGGTCGATGCCGTTGAGTTGCTCCTTGCGCCAGTCGAGACGTTTCGTCCTGCCGGACTCGAAGACCGCACGCAGCGAGGCCGCCGTGACTTCAATCTGCTCTGCCAGACCCGCCATTTGTACTCCCCAGTTAGTGCACGATCTTTGATATGGGCAGCTCCACAATGTCGGTAGCGCCCCGCTCACGCAATTCCGGGATCATGATATTGATCTCGTTCTTGGCAACAACCGTCTCAACGGCATAACCGTGACCACCAAAAAGCTCGTTCACTGTGGGCGCCTTGAGCGATGGCAGCACGTCAATAATGCGCTGCAGCCCATCGGTCTCGATGTTGAGCTTCACGAGAACCTTGCCACGAGCATCCAGCACGCCCTGTAGAAGGGTGTGGATCTGTGTCATGGCCTTGCGCTTATCGGGATCCTCATAGGCCTCTCGATTAGCGACCAGCTCGGTATAGGAAGTGAGGATCGTGTCAATAATTCTGAGCCCCGCGGCCCTGAGTGCGCGTCCCGTCTCGGTGAGGTCCACGACGACATCCACGATGTCAGGTGCTTTCGCTTCGGTGGCGCCATAGCTGAGGCGCACATCGGCATCAATACCTTGCTCGGCGAAATAACGCTTTGTCATCTCCGGATACTCGCTCGAAACGCGGACCCCGTCAGCCAGGTCAGCTACAGACTGAGCAGGAGAGTCATCGGGCACGGCAACAACGATCTGCACCGGCCGACTTGTGGCCTTGGAGTAACGCAGCTCTCCGAGCGACACAACATCCGAGTCGGTCTCAACAATCCAGTCGCGACCGGTGATACCAAGATCAAACAGGCCCTCTGCCACATATCCCGAAATCTCCTGTGGTCGCAGAATACGCACAGACTCAATCCGCGGATCATCGATCGTCGCCGAGTAGTTCACGGCAGAGCTGCGATTTACGGCAAGATCGGCATGATCAAAGAGTTCCAGGGTGGCGCGTTCGAGGGATCCTTTGGGTAATACGAGCTTGAGCATCCCACAACGCTATCGAAGCGATCAGGGCCTGCGAACCAATATACGAAGATCAGCGCCGAGCTGCGCCACATCCACGATCGTGCCACGCCAAAGTTCTGCTATCGAGGTCGCTCCGGCGCCGCCAAATAGTCCCGCAGCATCGTCACCTCCGAAGAAGGCCGGGGCCAGATAGATCACGTAGTCATCTACAAGATCTGCGGCGTGAAATGCCGCAGCGACCAGCGCGCCTCCCTCGACCATGAGAGAAAGAACGCCCTCGCCGCCAATGGTGTTCAGAACGTCCTCGAGGTCGCCAGCCACCTCAGTTGCTGGCAGGACTTTGGCTCCCGCTGGTATATGGCCGAGCACAAACCTCCGTGGACTGGTGCCTTCCACGTGTCTGACCGTCAGCGAGGGATTGTCCGCTCTTACTGTTCCGGCGCCAACCAGGATGCCATCGTTGTCTGCGCGCAGGCGGTGCACGTCGGTGCGCGCCTCCTGGCCCGTAATCCACTGACTTGTGCCGTCCGGCGCCGCCGTACGGCCATCCAGGGTGGCCGCCAACTTGAGCGTCACATAGGGACGGCCCGTCGTGCGGTGGTGAAGGTAGGGCCGCAACTGTTCTGTGATCTCAGCCTGCAGAACGCCAACTTCGACCCTCAGACCCGCAGCTCGCAACTGTTCAATGCCCTTGCCTGCGACATTGGAATCAGGATCTGGAATTCCTACGACGACACGCTTTACGCCCGCGGCAATGATCGCAGCGGTGCATGGACCGGTGCGGCCGGTGTGACAGCACGGCTCCAGCGTCGAGTACAGCGTTGCTCCGGCGGCCAGGTCGCCCGCGGTGTCGAGGGCGACACGCTCGCCATGGCGCCCACCGGGAGGTTCAGTCGCCCCAACAAAGGTTCCGGCTTCGGCCACGAGAACCGCTCCGACCCAGGGGTTCGGTACCACGAGACGGCGGACGCCGTCAGCGGCTTCCACTGCCATCGCCATCCTCAGATGGTCGAACTCGCTCGCCATCAGTGGCTCGTGTCCACCCCGGCCAAAAGAGTGAGCACATGCGGAAGCACGTCGGCGACCGCATCCAGACACTCGATGCAGCCCTTGGTGGAGCCAGGTGTGTTGATGATGAGTGTCTCCCCGACCGTGCCGGCTATGCCCCGGGACAGTCTGCCAAGCGGATTTACCAGCCGCATTGCCTCAGCCAAGCCGGGGGCGTCGCGCTCGATGACGGTCTTTGTTGCTTCGGGAGTGAGGTCTCTCTGTGTGAAGCCTGTTCCACCGGTCGTCACGATGACCCCGCTGAATCCTTCGGCCATCTCGCGCAATGCGCTGCCCACCGTCTCGATGCCGTCCTCAGAAACCCGGACCTCAAGCACGGTGAACCCCAACTCGGTAAGTCGCTCCTGAAGAGCAGCGCCTGACTTATCGACCCGCGTTCCGTAGACAACCCCGTCGCTGGCAGTGAGGACTTTGGCGAGCAGCGGTTCGGTCATGGTGCGAGCGTAGCAACTGGGCCGCCGGGGGATATCGTGATGACATCGTGAGCGACCGGATCCACCTCGAACCACCGGCGGCCTTCAACATGGGTCTCACGCTCTCGGTGAACAAGACCGTGTCACGGTCTCGGGACGGATACGTCTGGTCCACCCGCACGCCAGACGGACCAGCGGCTGTGCAGATTCAACCCGGTCCGGTGCTGGAAATCACCGCCTGGGGAGAAGGTGCTGCCTGGGCCCTCGCGCAGTGTCCGACGCTGCTTGGCTTCGATGACAAGCCCGAGCTGTTCGTGCCCACACACGACCGCCTCAAGGATCTAGCACGGCGAAATCCCGGCCTTCGCATCGGCGCAACCCACCGGGCCTGGGAAGTGATCTTCTGGGCCATCCTCGGACAAAAAGTGCAGGTCACAAGCGCCAACCGGAGCCGCCGAGAGCTCATGCGTAAATATTCTGCTCGGGCACCGGGCCCAGATCCGCAATGGCTCGTCCCTGCAGCGGATGTCATCGCGGAGCTTGGCATGCACGACTTTCACGCCGTCGGCATCGAGCAGAAGCGGGCGAAGGTCCTGCGCGAGATCGCGCGCCGCGTCATCCGCGTCGAGGAGACTTGTGACATGCCGCCAGCAGACGCTGACAAGAGGCTGCAGGCGTTTCGGGGCATCGGGCCGTGGACCTCAGCATTCGTGCGTCTGCTTGCCCTCGGCGACGCCGACGCAATCCCCATCGGGGACTACCACCTACCCAACAAGATCGCCTGGCTGTTGGCCCAGGAGCCACGTGCGGACGACGAGCGCATGCTTGAGCTGCTCGAGCCTTACGTTGGGCAGCGCGGCCGTATCTTCAAGCTCGTGAAGACCGCTGGCGAGGATGC
>CAYUOD010000203.1:0-2771 GCA_964446225.1 uncultured Acidimicrobiales bacterium
CAGGTCGAGGTCATGGTTCCAGTAGACGCCGATCGCTGATGCGGCCTTGAGCATGAGTCGGTTCGCCGGGAGATCGGGAATCTTTCCGGATGCGAACCCGACAATGAGGAGTCTTCCTCTCCAGCCAAGACAACGCAGTGACTGCACGCTGGTCGTGCCGCCCACAGAATCCACCACCACCTCAGCGCCCCGACCGTCTGTGAGCTCTCGGACCATTGGGACGAAGTCATCCTCCCGGTAGTTGATGGCGTGGTGGGCCCCTGCGTTGGTGGCAGTGGCGCACTTCTGTGCGGATCCTGCTGTGGCGATCACTCTTGCGCCGAGGCCACGAGCAACCTGCACGCTGGCCAGTCCGACGCCACCTGCTGCGGCATGAACCAGCACCGTCTCTCCTGGCTGTAGCTGTGTGGACTCGGTGAGCGCGACGACCGCGGTGAGTCCTGCGATTGGCATAGCCGCAGCATCAGTCAGGTCGCGGCCATCGGGCACCCTCATGGCCATGTCGTCCCGTACGGCGCAGTACTCGGCGAAGGCACCCCACGGCACGCGGGAGGTCACGCGGTCGCCCAGTTTTTGGCTGCAGTCAGCACCCGCGGCAACGACAACGCCGGAGAGCTCCTGACCAGGCGTAAAGGGACGGTCTGGTTTCACCTGATATCTGTTCTGCACCATGAGAAGATCGCTGAAGTTGAGTGCGGCACCGTGAATCTGGACGAGCAGCTCGTGGCTGGCGGGCTGCGGAATCTCCCGGGTCAGCAATTCGAGGTCGCTCAGCTCAACGGATTTGCCGACTTGCCATGCTCTCATCTCGCCGATCATCGGTGAAGCGTAGCCTGGTTCCCTGCCAGGGAACCAGGCTACGCTTCACCGGGAATTGGGTGGTCAGTCAGTTGTCAGGACTGCGAACCGGAGATCTCGCTGGCCTGGAACGTGTGGTACAAGTCCGCATAGAGGCCGCCGCTCGCGAGCAGCGACTCGTGCGTTCCCCGCTGCACCACCCGGCCCGCCTCGATGACGGCGATCTCGGTGGCGGCGCGGATCGTTGAAAGTCGGTGCGCTATGACGATCGAGGTGCGCCCTGAGAGCGCCTCAGCCAGCGCGGCCTGGATCTGCATCTCGTTCTCGGCGTCGAGGTGGCTCGTGGCTTCGTCCAGGACAACGATCGCAGGATCTTTGAGGAGCAATCTGGCTATTGCCAGACGCTGCTTCTCGCCACCCGAGAGACGGTAGCCACGTTCGCCGACGACGGTGTCGTAGCCGTTTGGTAAGGCCGCGATGACATCGTGGATACGAGCGGATCGGCAGGCTCGCTCCAGATCCTCGAGGCTCGCCGCGGGTTGGGCGTAGCGCAGGTTGGCTGCGACTGTTTCATGGAAGAGATGGGGGTCCTGCGGCACAAAGCCGACCGACTGCCGGAGCGAAGCCTGGGTCACGTCGCGTATGTCGTGGCCGTCCACGCGGATAGCTCCGGAGTCGACGTCGTAGAGACGCGGCAACAGACTCACGATTGTGGATTTTCCTGCGCCAGAGGGCCCAACCAGAGCGAGCATTTCGCCAGGTCCAACATGCAGGTCGATACCGTGCAGCACCGGACTCAGCGAGACGGACACCGGCTCTTCTGTCAGCGTGGTGATGGCGTTCGCTGATTCAGGGTAGGTGAACCCGACATTCTCGAACGTAAGCTCGCCGCGGACCTTCTCGAGGTCTGGTGCATCCGGAGCGTCTTCGATGACGTGTGGCCGGTCGAGCACATCAAAGACCCGTTCAAAGCTCACGAGTGCGGTCATGACGTCAATGCGTGCGGTGGTCAGCCGCGTGAGCGGGAGATAGATCCGGTTGAGGAGCAGTGACAGCGCAATAACGGTACCGATCTGAAGCGACCCGGAAATCACGAGATGAGAGCCGACGAGCAGAACAGCTGCCACTCCAACATCACCAACGAGGGACAGCGCGATGTTGAAGGTGCGACCGTACATCGCTGTGGTCACACCGAGATCGCGTACTCGTCCCGCGTTGCTGGAGAAGGCCTCGGCCTCTTGAGGATGACGACCGAATAGCTTCACGAGCAGGGCGCCTGCGACGCTGAACCGCTCGGTCATGGTGCTGTTCATCGTTGCGTTCAGGTCCATCTGCTCGCGGGCAAGTCCCTGGAGGCGCTTTCCTACTCGCTTGGCGGGGAAGATGAACACGGGCAACAGCAGGATGCTGAGCAGCGTGAGACGCCAGTCCAACACCAGCATGGCGATCACTGTGGACACCAGGATCACTATGTTCGCCAGCACCTGGCCCAATGTTCCGGTCACCGCTCGCTGGGCGCCGATCACGTCGTTGTTCAGCCGAGAAACCAGCGCACCCGTCTGGGAGTGGGTGAAGAAGGCGATTGGCATGCGCTGCACGTGATCAAACAGCGCTGTGCGCAGCGAATAGATGAGTCCCTCGCCCACCCGTGCCGAACACCAGCGCTCAACGAATGACAGCAATGCGCCAAAGAAGGCGCTGCCGAGCAGCACGAGTCCGATGAAATTTACCTGGCTGCGATCCTTGGCGATGATTGCGTCATCGATGAGCACGGCCGTGAGCAGCGGGGGAATAAGTCCGTTCAACGAAATGAGGACCACGACGACCACGAACACCGCAATCATCTTGCGGTAGCCCTGCGTGAAGCCCCAGGCTCGTCGCAACAGTGCGCGGTCCAAGGAGGCGTCTTTGGCCGCGGGATCCTGTCCCATCATCATGTGAAATGGCATACCCATGGCCGACAAGCTTATGGG
>CAYUOD010000203.1:2871-5377 GCA_964446225.1 uncultured Acidimicrobiales bacterium
GATCCTGTCCCATCATCATGTGAAATGGCATACCCATGGCCGACAAGCTTATGGGTGTCTGACGGGAATGCGACTACGAGTCTTTTGGCGTTCCGAGGACGTAGTCGAGTACGTCGGCTGCGCTGTAGCTACCCTCTTCGTCACCGAGGGTCCGGACCACTCTGGGGAGGTCGTCGCCAGCCGTGACAATCATGGGCTCGATCTTGCCCTTTTGTACCTGGCCCTGACCAATATTGGACATCAGAGCGTTGCAGAGACACTTACGACCGACCGTGTCTTCGATGTCGCCGCCTTTGCGCAGGTAGGCCTTCTCCGGCTCAGCCGCGCAGCGATAGCCGACCTTGCCATCTTCGCGTTTGTAGGCGGTGCGCAGGTAGCCGAGGTCGCAAATACGTTTGCGGTCCTCATATACGTCCTGCATCGCAGCCGTGCCAGGGAGCGGCACGATCTTGAACGGGTAACCGCTGGAGCTCGCGCGCGGATCGGTATAGACCTCGATTTCGCCTGCGAGGGCGAGGCTGCGGATTTCTTTCTTGGCGTCAGCAGCAAGTCCGGACTCGTCGCACATGGCGAATGCTGTGCCAACCTGAATGCCGACGGCGCCGAGTTCTTCGGCCTGCTTGAGAAGTTCCGGACCTGCGTATCCGCCAGCGATCCAGAAGGGGAGGCCCATGTCCTTGATGCGGTCGTAGCGGATGGCATCCCGCTTGCCGTATATGGGCTGGCCCAGCTCGTCGAGCTGCATCTTGCCGCGTGGCGGAGCGTTGTGCCCGCCAGCCTTGGGAAGCTCAACGATGAACCCGTCGGGTCTCGTGACAGGATCCTTGACGAGGAATGCGGCCAGAGTGTGCGAGGAGATGATCGCGAGGAAGTCCGGTCGTTTGAGAGGAGGTCCTTCACCAATGACGTCTTTGGGGTCCAGTACGACGGCGTTCTCATCGCCCGGGTCCGCGCCCTCGACGGTGATTCGGTACTTCCCCGGGCGGCGCTCGGCAAAGGCACTGATCATGGCTGGCATTTGTTTGGGTATTCCGGCGCCCATGATGACGTAGTCCACTTCAGCGAGCATCGCCCCGAAGGTGATTGACGGTATCGGTGGCTGGATCTTCTCCAGGAAGTTGATGCCAATGGGGTTGTCGTGGCCTTCTTTAGCGAGCCATACCTCGGCGAAGTTGGCGATGATGTTGAGGTCCCGGGTGAAGTCGGTGTGCTCGATGTCGATCTTGGCAACATTGGGGTACGGCTCAAGGCTTGCTCTGCCGCCGCTGCGGTAGTAACGCCTGAGCACCTCTTCAGCGACCTCGGGAATCGGAAAGTGCTCGAATGCACGCCTGAGGTGCCCGCCAGGGTCGCCGTCGGCCAGAAGCCTCGCGGCGACCATGTCCAGCGCGGTACCGGAGACCACGCCGAGTTGACCCCGCTGCGCAACAGTTCGCGCAAGTCGCCAGCCTGAGATTGCTACACCCATACCGCCCTGGATGATGCGTGGGTACGAGGCTCTCGAGGACATTGATCTCCTGTGGTCAGGCCTTGATTGAAGTGCTATCAAGACTAGACCCTGTGCTGCGATTCTCATAGCAGACATGCGGGTCTGAGTTTGAGGCGGCGGTACGCTCGGCGAGATGGACCTGATTTACCACAGCGCACTTCCAGATCACTGGGAGCTGGCCCGTCAGAGTGGCAAGTACCTTCAGTCGACGCGCGACGTGACGCTCGCACAGGAAGGCTTCATCCACTGCTCGCATGCACACCAGTTGGAGCGCACACTCAACAAGTACTACAGCGATGTGGACGAGGTGGTGTTGCTTGAGATCGACGTCGCGCGAGTTGAGTCGCAGGTCCTGGACGAGTTCGTACCTGCAGCAGAGCAGAGCTTTCCGCACATATACGGTCCTCTACCGGTGGCTGCGGTCTCGCGTGCGATTGTCTGGCGGGCGGACAGTCGGGGGCAGTTCTCCCTGGCCGATATCGAGCTCTAGAGGCACGATCTATACGCCTATCGGGTGCCAGACCGTCTTGAGTTCCATGGCCCCGGTAATCATTGTCGGAGACTGGGCCGAGTTTGCTGAGTAGTCGTCGATTCGGTAGTTCGCAACCCGTTTGACGTTGCTTGCTGCAGTAGCCCGGATCTCGGGGTCGAGATCCTCCGGCGCCCCGCTCAGATCAACAGCGTTGACGTCCATGTGTCCCATGAGCCATGGCAGCAGTTCTGTCTTGTTGCCGGTGAGGATGTTCACGACACCTCCTGGCACATCCGAGGTCGCCAGCACCTCAGAGAGGGTGATGGCGCCCAATGGCTGCGATTCTGAGGCGATGACGAGTGCAGCATTGGCGCCGACGAGGACCGGAGCAAGGTGTGACACGAGCCCCAGAAGTGAGGGGCTTTCCGGGGCGACGACGCCGACAACACCGGTCGCTTCGGGAACCGAGAAGTTGAAGTACGGGCCAGCGACCGGGTTCACCGTGCCGTATGCCTGCGCGATCTTGTCGCACCAGCCGGCGTACC
>CAYUOD010000204.1:0-5375 GCA_964446225.1 uncultured Acidimicrobiales bacterium
CTCTCGCTCGTCGACTCATGGAGGCTGGAATGCCCGCGGAAACTCCGACGGCCATTGTGCACGCGGCGAATACCGAAAGCCAGCAAATTGTGCGAGGGCCACTGCGAGAACTGGGCATCAGCCCGATACACAGTCCCGCGACGATCGTCGTGGGCGATGTCGCTGCCTTTGACGTACTCAGCCAGCCCACACATCTCCTCCTAAAGGTGTCACTCGATGACTCGCCTTGAGCCCCCCAACCTGTCCACAATCGCGGTCGATCCCGACCAACAGCACGACATTGAAACCTTTGTCACCAAGCTCGCTGCTTACCGTGCCGGCACGATCGAAGAGGACGTTTTCAGGGTCATTCGGCTGAACAACGGCATCTACGGTCAACGCCAGGGCGGCACGAACCAGATGGTTCGCGTGAAAGTCCCCTACGGATCAATGCAGCCTGAGCAGTTAGATATGTTGGGCTGGCTTGTCGAGCGGTATAGCCGTGGGTGGGCACATATCACGACGCGACAGAACCTTCAGTTCCACTATGTGCAGCTGGACCAGATCCCCGAGGTGATGCGGCACCTCGCCTCTGTGGGCCTCACAACACGCGAAGCCTGCGGAGACACAGTCCGCAACATTCAGGGCTGCCACCTGGCCGGAGCCTGCCCGCTGGAAGAAGTCGACATCACACCGTGGGCAGAGGCCGTCTACCAGCACTTCGTACGAAATCCGATCAGCCAGCGACTACCACGCAAGTTCAAGATCAACTTCTCTGGCTGCGCCGTGGATTGTGGACAGGCCATGTTCAATGACGCAGGT
Organism: uncultured Acidimicrobiales bacterium; assembly: GCA_964446225.1. Lineage (GTDB taxonomy): Bacteria > Actinomycetota > Acidimicrobiia > Acidimicrobiales > Poriferisodalaceae > CAYUOD01. Next base: position 802 of record CAYUOD010000204.1, read on the forward strand.
GTCATTGCGACTACACGTAGGCTCCAAAACGGCTCAACCGAGGCCGGTTTTCGCGTGTTCATCGCTGGTGGGCTCGGAGCCAACCCGCATCCGGCGCTGGCGCTAGAGGACTTCACCAGCCGCGAGGACCTCCTCCCCACCATTGAAGCGATACTGCGAGTCTTCGATCAGACCGGAAACCGCCAGAACAAGCTCAGAGCCAGAATGAAATGGCTTGTCGACTCGCTTGGTTTTGACGAAGTGAAGCGCAGGGTGCTCGACACACGCAAGTTCCTTGAGGCGTCCGCCACCTGGCCAGGCGGACTGCCGGACGAGGTTGCTCTTATGGGCGACAATCCAGCAGGTGCCCAGGCCGAGGTCTCCGGAATCGGACAGGCGACGCCGGTAAGCGTCGGCGCCACGACACCATTTGAGCGTTGGCACGAAGTGAACGTAGTCCGTGGCGCCGCAAACGGATCGGTGTCTGCCTACGCCAGTGCGACGCTTGGCGACATCACGGGTGAGCAATTTCGCGCCCTCGCCGATCTGCAGCGCACCCTCGCCGCCGAGGTACGTCTCACGAACCGGCAAAACCTCGTATTTCGCAGCCTCAGAGAGGATCAACTCTGGACACTGTTCGAGCGTCTGTCTGCAATTGGTATGGCTCAACCTGGCACGGAACTCGCTCGTGATGTCGTCGCCTGCCCCGGGGCAGACACATGCAACCTGGGTGTAACGCAGAGCCGAGGACTGGCCAAAGCGATCACACAGCGCCTCGAAGAAGAAGGCCTCGCCGAAGTAGGCGGCGTTCGCATCAATATCTCAGGGTGCACCAACTCGTGTGGCCAACACCACGCTGCCGACATCGGGTTCTTCGGAGCAGAACGGCGTGTCAAAGGCGCTTCGGCTCCGGGCTATCAGATGCTTCTCGGCGGCTATATCGGTCAAGAACAGATGCACTTCGCCCAAAAGGCACTGCGCCTTCCGGCTCGAAACGTACCGGAGGCCACCGCGCGGATCGTGAGACGATTCGTAAACGAACGAGCAGCCGGTGAATCGTTTCGAGGCTGGCTCAAGTCAGCTGGTGGAGTCGACAGCGTCAGCAGCGAGCTCAACGACCTCGACCACATTCCAACAATTGACGCGGACCCCAGCTATTACATCGACTACGACGAGACTGCCAACTTCGCGCCAGAGATAGGCGCCTCTGAGTGTGCGACCTAGTCGCCGGGAGGCGTAGCCGCATTACGCCATATGGGATGGAGCTACGCTTCCCGTGGGTTGGTGAGTGACGCGAGCAGCGTGATGGGATGGACAACTTCGTGCCCGGCAGCAGACAGAAACATGGAACAGCCCGGATTTGCGCTTACCACGACGTCGGGCGCGGCTCGCTGAATCGACTTGGTCTTGCGCTGTCTGATGTCCTGGGCAAGATCTGGATGCACCACGGAGTAGGCGCCGCCTGCCCCACAGCACAGTGACTGATCGTCGAGTTCAACCAGGTTTACATGGTCCTGGAGCAGCTCGCGGACCGTGTTCTCGCAGCCCTGCACATTGCGCAGATGACAAGGGTCCTGCACCGCGACGCGGAGCTCGCTACCGCCGGTGGTTTGCAGAGGTTGGCCGTTGCTCACCAGATACTCGTGGATATCGTAAACGCGGCCTGCGAACTGCTCCGCTGCTTCAGATCCAAGCAGATGGCCCGCGTCCTTCAGATGCGCTCCGCAGCCCGCCGCGTTCACGAGAACCGGCCTACTGTCAGGTGCCGCGTCGAGGACAGCCTGCAGCATCCTGTCCGACGACAAACCTGCATGCTCGTGCATCGCTCCGCAACAGACACCGCTCAGAAGCCTCGCCCCAATGCCTGCCCGAGCAAGGACCGCAAGCGTGTCGATGTGCACGTCGCGCTGCCACGCGTCCATAACGCAACCGGTGAACAGCCAGACATCATCGCCGGTCGCCTCAAGAGAAGGTCGCCGCATGCTCAGAGGTGGCAGCCCGAACCGTTTCGGTACAAGACCGAGCCGCTGCCCAAGTGCGATCGCTGGCACCGAAGCCTCAAGCAGTCTCGGGTGTTCAAGCCCACGCAACGCAGTACGCATCCACAGAGGTGTGATCTTGTGGTCGTCAGCCAGTGAGGATCGAGCGGTGGAGATGAGCCGATCGAACCTCACCCCGGCCGGACAGGCCGTGACGCAGCCCATGCACTGCACACAGGTATCCATTGCCCGCACATACTCGTCGTCAATCTCCGCGGTGAGAGATTCGCGCATGAGGCCGATGCGCCCCCGAGGTGACAGAGCCTCTTCACCGGTGATACGAAATGTCGGACAGTGAGGAAGGCACAGCCCGCAATTCACGCAGGCATTGAGCTCATCGATATCGAAGACCACTAGAACGCCCACGCCTCTCGGCCGGGGGCAAATCGATCGTTGGGGTCGAACGCCCGCTTCACGCGCAGTTGGAGATCCCGATTCTGTACCGGCATCCGACGCGGCGCCGGACCCGAACGGTGAACGACTCCCGTTCCGATAGCGGCCACAAACTCACCGTCAAGGTCGGCCACCTCGGCGAAGCGAAGCAGTTCACGATGCCCCACAGAAAGCGCGGGTGCAGACCCTGGCTCGAGCCCAAGAGCAGCGGCCTGTTGGTCGACGTCCTCGGGGTCTCCCTCAAGTAACACATAGGTACAGGTCCCATCCCAGTAAACAGTCGCTGGTCGGTAGAGACTCTGAAACAGGCCTTCATAGGAATCGCTGCTGACATACCACTGCGACTTCGCTGGAACGGGCACACACTTGAGTACAACCTGCGCGATGATCCCCAGCGTTCCAAGCGAGCCGATCATAAGCCGACACAGATCGAACCCGCTCACGTTCTTGACTGTTTGTCCGCCAGCTCGGACGAGCTCCCCGTCGGACGAGACGTAGACGAGCCCCAGCACAAAGTCCCGCATCAGCCCATAACGCAGAACGCGGCTTCCGTTAGCGCCGACGCTCAAAACTCCACCGATCGTCTGCTCGTCGGATGCAGGATCCAGCGGGACCATCTGACCGGCGAGTGCCAGCACCCGGTTGAGTTCGCCAACCGTGACACCAACATCAACCCGCACAATCATTTCCTGCGGGTCGTGGTCCAGCACAAGTGCCGGAGCATGCACAGAGCGGGTACCGGACCTGACCACGCCACCCAGCTCAGCATGCGAGCCGCTTCCAACAGCAACCACCGGATCTTCGGACCCAATCTCAGTGGCGAATTCTTCCAGATGCTCTACACCCACAAATTCTCTCCCACGGGTGCCGAGTTCCCGCTCACGGCGCTGGCGACCGAGGTGAGTTCACCGCAGCGGGAGCCCCCCGGTAGCACTTTCGCCGGATTCGAACGCATCTCAGGATCGAACGTCGACCGCACCAGTTCCTGAGCCGCCAAATCAGCCGAGCTAAACATGAGCGTCATGTAATCGCGCTTCTCAAGACCAATTCCGTGTTCACCTGACAGCGACCCACCGGCAGCCAGAGATATCTGCACAATCTCCAGCGCGGCACGATGCACCCGCTCGGTGACCTCCTCGTCTGAGCCATCAAAAGCCAGGATCGGATGCAGGTTGCCGTCGCCAGCGTGGAACACGTTCACGATTGTCAGTTCATACTTCTCAGCCACCGCGGTGATCTTCTCCAAGACCTCGACCAGGCTTTTCCTCGGAACCACAGTGTCGTGTAAGTAATAGTCAGGCTCCAGGCGGGCGACAGCACCGAACGCGTTCTTGCGGCCCTTCCACAGCAGCGCCCGCTCCTCGTCATTGGCCGCAGTACGTTCACTCGTCGCGTTGTTTGCTCTGGCCAGTTCTCGGATGCGGTCGGCCGCGTTGGAGTTGCCAGCACTGAGACCATCGATTTCCACAAGCAACACCGCTTCGGCCTCAAGCGGAAGCCCAGCATGAACAAAGTCTTCCACCACCCGAATCGCGTTGCGATCCATCATCTCCAGCGCAGCAGGAATCATTCCGGCCGCAATAATTGCCGACACCGTGCCAGCGCCATCGGCCACGCTCGCGAATCCGAAGAGCATCGTGACAACATCCGGCGGAGTCTGCAGCAGACGCACAGCCGCTCTTGTCACGACTCCCATCGTGCCCTCGCTGCCTACCATCACACCGCGCAGGTCATAGCCCGCTGTCTCAGGGATCACATCGCCAAACATTGCGACTTCTCCGTCGGGCATCACCACCTCAAGTGCGAGCACATGGGCCGAGGTCACGCCATAAGCCAGACAGTGCGGACCGCCGGAGTTGTTCGCTACGTTGCCCCCGATCGAGCAGCTCTGCTGGCTCGACGGGTCAGGCGCGAAGTAAAGCCCGTGCTCGGCCGTTGCATGGGAGAGATCCAGGTTGAGCACACCCGGCTCGACCCACGCGATGCGCTCCAAAGGATCGACTTCCAGGATGCGGTTCATCCGGGTTGTGACAATGACGAGAGAGTCATCGAGAGGCACCGCACCGCCCGCGAGACCCGTTCCCGAACCTCGCACGACAAAGCTGCGGCCATGGTCGATACAAGCGCGCACACAGCCCTGCACTTCGGCCGTTGACTCTACAA
>CAYUOD010000205.1:0-5362 GCA_964446225.1 uncultured Acidimicrobiales bacterium
ACCACGACTTCATCTCGGGTCGCCGTACGATGGTCCGGGTCACGGTCTCCATCGTTCTGGCACTGTTCGCGTCTGGTGGCGTGTCGTCTCAATGGCAGTCATGGCTGCTCTTCAGGAACCGCGTTGACTTTGGTATCTCGGACCCGCAGTTCAACATGGACGTCGGCTTCTATGTCTTCGAACTGCCGTTTCTCTCATTTCTCGTCGCCTGGCTCTTTGCTGCGCTGCTGCTGATCTTCCTCGCCTCGGCGGTGGCCCACTACCTCAACGGTGGTATTCGGCTGCAGGTCCAGGGCGAGCGCGTAACACCGCAGGTGAAAGCCCACCTGTCGCTGCTGCTTGCGGCGATGGCTCTCGTGAAGACGTTGGGTTACTGGCTTGATCGTTTCGAACTGACTCTGTCCACTGATGGATTTGTCGATGGCGCGAGCTACACCGAAGTAAATGCTCAACTGCCGGCTACCTGGCTGCTGATTGGTATCTCTGCGTTTGCTTGCGTCGCTCTCATCGTGAATATCTGGCTGAAGGGCGTCACCATCCCGGCGCTTGCAGTTGGACTCTGGGCGTTCGTCGCAATTGCCGTTGGCGGCATCTATCCGGTCTTTGTGCAGCGCTTCGTTGTCGAGCCGTCAGAGTCGAAGAATGAGCAGCCCTATATTGAGCGCAACATTGCTGCGACGCGTTTCGCGCTTGGTTTGGACAATGTCGAGCGGAAAGTATTCAACTACGAATCCACGTTGAGTGCTGAGGCTGTGGCCGATAACTCGGTCACGATCGAGAACGTGAGGCTGCTTGATCCTTCGGTGATTTCTGACACCTTCAACCAGAAGCAGGCAATCAAGGGCTTCTACGAGTTTGTGGATATCGACGTCGACCGCTACGAGATCGACGGCAAACTCACTCAGGTTGTCGTTGGAGCCCGCGAACTTGAGTTGTCGAAGCTCATCAACAAGTCGTGGGAGTCCAAGACCGTCGCGAACACGCACGGCTACGGCATCACGATCGCACCGACGAAGGGCGTAGACCCCGACGGGCAGCCGCTGTATGTCGTGCGCGATATTCCACCGTCTACGCAGGCCGGTGCAGATTCGCTTGAGGTTACCGAGCCGGGAATTTACTACGGCGAGGATCTGGGCGGTTACGCGATCGTCGGAGCCGAGCGCGACGAGATCGACTACCAGACAGCTGACAACATCGACGTTCCTACCCGCTACTCGGGTGAGGGCGGCGTGAACACGGGGTCGTTCCTGCGCCGTTTTGCCTTTGCTCTGCGCTTCGGCGATATCAATCCGGTTATCTCCGGTCAGATGACCGACGATTCGCGGATTCTCTATAACCGGCGTATCACTGAGCGCGTCACAGATCTTGCCCCGTTCTTGAAGCTCGACTCAGATCCGTACGCGGTTGTCTTGGATGGGCGCATTCTGTGGGTGCTCGACGCCTACACAACAACGGCCCGATTCCCCTATGCGAACCGGGTGGATAGCTCCGCGATTAGCCGTGGAAGCGGGCTGTCTGGCTCGCTAAACTACGTGCGAAACTCGGTAAAGGCTGTCGTTGATGCCTACAACGGCACGGTCACGCTCTACATCGTGGACGAGACCGATCCGATTATTCAGGCTTACCGCAAGATCTTCCCGAACCTGTTTAGTACCGAGACACCCTCGGTCAGCCTGGCCGAGCACTTCCGCTACCCGCAGGATCTCTTTGAGATTCAGACCCACATGTGGGGTTGGTACCAGATCGATGACCCTGACGAGTTCTATGACTCGGCGAAGCGCTGGCAGGTATCTGAGGACCCTGACGAGACCCTCAAGGACCGTGGGCGAACGACAACTGCTGCCGATGGCACCGTTTCGACACGTTCCAATGCCCGCATCGACTCGCAGTATCTCCTGATGCGGTTGCCTGACGACGCCGAAGAATCTTTCCTGCTGTTCAGGCCATTTGTGCCGTACTCCGAGGATGATTCCTTGCGTACGCTGCAGGGCTTCATGGTCGCGCGGTCGGACCCGGGTGAGTACGGCAAGCTCGAATCGTTCGAGGTCGTATCCGACAACCTTGAGGTCGACGGTCCGGGTCTTGTGGCCTCCAACATTCAGACAGAGCCCGAGATCTCGGCGCAACTGACGCTGCTTGGGCAGGCGGGCTCCCGTATCGAGCCGAGCAGTTTGGTCATGGTCCCGGTCGACAACACCCTGGTGTACGTCTGGCCGGTGTTCCTGTCGGCCAGCGGCAGCGCCCCAGTGCCAGAGTTGCAGCGTGTTGTTGTAGCTGTAGGCAAGCAGATCGCGATCGCTGAGACTTTCGAGGAAGCTCTGCAGAAGGTCGTGTCAGGCGATATCGGCGTTGATCTGGGCGACCTGCCAGATGTTGATATCTCAGACGAGACGACGGCCCTGTTGCTTGAGCAGGCGCTGGCTGCTTTCGATGACGCCGCGGAGGCTCTCGCCGACGGTGATCTCGGCGCCTATCAGGAGCATGTGCAGCGAGCCGAGATGCTGCTGCAGCAGGCGCTGGATCGCGAGGCTGCACTTGTCGAGACGGACCCAGACACAGAGGCCGAGGTAGAGACAGAAGCAGAACCCACTGATGTCACGACCACGACGGGTGCTTCGTCCACCTGATCTGGGCTAGGCGTTGAGGCAGCCTGAGCTGACAAGCTCTGCTATCTCAGCTTTAGAGAGTCCTGAGCGGACTAGCACTGCTGTGGTGTCGGCTCCGATTTCGGGGGCGACCTTGATGGGTGCGGTGTCACTGGTACGGAACGCTATGGGGTTGGCCACGGTACGGAACCGGCCAGCCTCTGGGTGCTCGACTTCTATGAATCGGCCAGAGGCGATGGCCTGAGGATCGGTTACGACCTCTGCGATGCTCTGGATCGGACCCCAGATGAGATTTTCGGCATCGAAGATGTCTGCCCATTGGGCGAGTGTCTTTGTCGCCATGACCTCATCGATGAGCCCAACGATCTCAGCGATGTTTCTGAACCTGGCTTTCGGAGAGTCGAAACGAGGATCAGCTGTCCATTGCGGCCGTTCCATTGCGTTGCAGAACCGCGGCCACCAGCGAACTTCCGGCATCAGGACATTTAGCCATTTTCCGTCGCCGCACCGGTACCGGTTGACGAGCGGGGTGATCATTTCGTCTCGACGACGCTTTGTGGGGCTACGTCCGTCGTGAAGCGCTGGTGAGATCTCCATTGCCATTGACCAGATGGCGGTGCCGAACAGGCTCACTTCGACGACGTCGCCGACACCGGTGTGTTCAGCATTTCTGAGTGCAGCAAGCAGTCCCGCGAGCAGGGCAAGTCCTGTGGCGTGGTCGCCGAGTGCGGGTTGTGCCAGCGGGGGCACGCCGTCTCGTTCGGTGGCGTAGTCGGTCACTCCAGCGCGTCCGAAGAAGGCGGTGACGTCGTAGCCCGCTCTGTGCGCTTCTGGACCTGTGGTGCCATAGCCAGACACGATTCCTATGACGAGATCGGGGCGGACGGCCATGAGTGTCTCAGGGTCAAGTCCAAATTTCACCTGACGTGCGGGAAGCAGGTTCATGACGAGGATGTCAGCCTCGAGTGCGAGTCGCTGCGCAAGCTTGGCGCCCGACTCTTGCTCAAGATCGACGGCAATCGACTCTTTACCCCGGTTGTCCACCTGATAAGCGTGGTCGACTTTGTGCTCGGCGTCTGGTTGTTTGGCCTGCCGCAGGATCCCGCGCATGGCATCGCCATGTAGCGGTTCGAGCTTTACGACCTCGGCACCCATGTCGGCCAGGATTGCGCAGGCGCTGGGCGCCGCGACCCAGCTTGCGACCTCGAGTACTTTGACCCCCGCTAGTGGTTTCAATCTGGCTCCCCTCGCAGCCGATGCTAGGTGTCGCGCCCGATGCCGAGCGAGACGCCGCTGGCGCTACTGACTTGCGTCTCGGTACCGGTCTCTTACTTCTTCTGCATCACGCAGAGGTTCCACGCTCGAGCCAGCTCCGAGATTCCACGCCTGCGCGATGTCTGCAAGAGGACGTTTGGTCAGCACTGCCGCTGCTTGTACTGCTGCGCCAGTTGCCACTGTCTCAGCGGAATCAGGGACGAGAATCGGCTGCCCGTGCAGATCAGCGCAGCGTTGTTGGTATGCCTTTGAGCGGGATCCGCCACCAATGAGGTGCAGCGTGCCGTTGGCTGGGACGCCAGCTTCTCTCAGCGCATCGAGTCCATGGAAGAGCCCGCAGAGTACGCCGTCATGTGCGCTGAGGGCGATCTGCGCTCGTGTGGTTTCGTTTGTGAGTCCGCTGAGTAGTCCGGCGGCAGCGGGCCGGTTGGGGGTCCGTTCACCGGCGAAGTAAGGCACCAGCACTGGGCCCGGATCGGCAAAATCCGCACTGAGAGCCAGGTCCGACAGGCCCTTGGGATCGGTTCCGAGCCAGGTGGCGACGGTGTCGGTAACCCGAGTCGCGTTGAGCGTGCACACCAGCGGCAGGTAGCTCCCGGAGGCATCGGCGAATCCGGCTACCCGCCCCGAACTGTCTCGTACAGGTTGTTCGCTGACCGAGTAGATCGTGCCGCTCGTGCCCAACGAGACTGCAATGTCGCCGTGCTGGAGGCCGAGTCCGAGCGCGGCGGCCATGTTGTCGCCGGTCCCTGGTCCTACGATCACGGCCGGGCCGAGGCCCAGGGCGTTGGCAGCCTCGGGAGTAAGGGGTCCGGCGGCCTGGGTGGGTTCGAGTACTCGAGCCATGAGGGCCGACCAGTCCAGGTTGAGTCCGGTGGCCGCCTCAAGGAGAGCTTCGTTGAGTTGTAGCGAGTCGATCGTGTTCCAGCCGGTCCCTGAGGCGTCGCCCCTGTCGGTGCAGGCGACTCCTGTGAGCCGGAGGTTCAGCCAGTCGTGGGGTAGCAGAATGTGGGCCGCCGCGCGCAGTGTCTGCGGTTCGTGTTCGGCCATCCAGGCCAGTTTCGTAATGGTGAATGCCGCGACCGGCACGCTTCCGACCTGCTCTGCCCACGTGTCAGCACCGAGTTCGTCAACCAGCCTTTGTGCCTGCGGCGCCGAGCTGAGGTCGTTCCAGAGCTTCGCTTTGCGCAGCGGTGTTCCTGTGGAGTCGGTGAGGACCATGCCGTGTTGTTGGGCCGCTACGGATATGGCGACAACATCGTGACGTTGGTTGCCGAGCTGAGTGAACGAGTCGACAACCGCAGCCCACCAGGCTTCGGGGGCTTGCTCTGATACCGGAGTAGCGGTGGGTGGATGCGGTGACGAACCGCGCGCCAGAATCTCACCGGTGTCTAGGTCTCTCACTTCTGTCTTTGTGGACTGAGTAGACGAGTCGATCCCAACGACGGTTGGCATCAGCGAGCGCGCTCGATGTATCTGGC
>CAYUOD010000206.1:0-5347 GCA_964446225.1 uncultured Acidimicrobiales bacterium
TGCAGCTGCGGCTGCGTTACGACCTCATCCCAAACCTCGTGGAGACGGTCAAGGGCTACGCCTCGCACGAGCGCGGGACCTTGGATGCTGTCATCAAGGCGCGTCAGGTTGCGGTGGACAGTTCTGGGGGCGTCGAAAGTCAGGCTGTGGCCGAGAATCTTCTGACTGGCGCGCTCCGCCAAGTATTCGCGCTCAGCGAGGCATACCCTGACTTGAAGGCGAATGCCAACTTCGCTCAGCTGCACGAGGAACTGAGTGCGGTCGAGGGGAAGATCGCCTACGCGAGACAGTTTTACAACGACACGGTGCGACGCATCAACGACAGAATCCAGAAGTTCCCTTCGGTATTGATCGCTGGAGCGATGAATCTGGAGAAGCGACAGTATTTCGAAGCGGACGGTGACGCCAGAGGCCCCGTGTCCGTGCAGTTCTAGGAGACATGTGAACGACCTTGCATCCCATAACAAACGACGGGCCGCCGTACAGCTGCTCAGCTTCGCGCTGGTTCTCGCGGCCGTCGTGTTCGTCTTGTCGGTCCTGTTTGTTGGGCCCGTGATAGCTCTTCTTGTCGGTGTGGTCATTGGCGCAGTCGCTGCGTACAGTGCACTGCGGTTTGGCGCTTCTGCGATTCTCACCGTGAGTGGGGCTCAACCGGCGTCCCGCGAAAAATATCCGAGGTTTCACAATCTGGTCGATGGCCTGAGTGTGGGAGCCGGTGTGGTGCGCCCAGAGCTCTACGTTGTACAGAGCCCTGGAGTCAACGTATTCACGGTCGCCCGGGCTCCCGGCAAGACCTCCCTTTGTGCTACAACAGGTCTGCTTCGCAAGCTTGATCGTATTGAATTGGAGGCAGTCGTCGCTCATGAGTTGACCCACGTACGGGCTCTTGAGACCTACTCCAACACGGTGACGGTCGCGACAGTCGGGTCGGTCCCCCTGCTGGCCGATTACACCGATCTAGCGGTTCAGAATGGCCGCAAGTGGATGTGGCCCTTCGCGTTGCTGTTCGGGCTGCTGATGTTTGCAGCCCCCTTATTCGCCTGGTTGCTGCGTCGTTTCACGGACCCGGACCAGGAATGTCTCGCTGACCTGCGTGGCGTAGCTGTGACGCGGTATCCGCCGGGCATGGCCGCCGCGCTCGAAACGCTGAAGAACACCTCCACTGTGGTCGACTCTGGGAGTAGAGCAGCAGCGCACCTGTGGATATCGTCGCCGTTTGGCGCTGATGACGCGAATCGTGGAGCACGGTCGGCGGGGCTGTTCGAGACTCATCCACCGCTAGAGGAGCGCATAGCTGTGCTCCGGGAGCTGTAGAAGCTGACGTGATTCGACACAAGAGAAACTGGACCATAGTCCTAGCGCTTGCCCTTTTTGCAAGTGCATGCAGCGGAGGATCAGACGACTCCTCGGCGGGCGACGCCGACGGTTCTGCCACAGAAACCACGGTGGCCGGCCAGGGCGACGAACTCGATGCCCTGTTGGGTAACACCACTGGTGACGAAATAGGCGAGGCCGAGGAGGCCGGCGACGCTGAGCAGCCCCCTGACACGGTGCCGACGTTCACTGATGGGCTGTGGCCACTGACTGGAGTGCCCCAGCCTGACGGCGCGGATAGTTTGCGCGCTGCGTTGGCGGTGAAGATCGACAACGTGGACGCCGCTCGGCCACAAGCTGGTATCAACGAGGCGGACGTCATCTACGAAGAGCGCGTCGAGGGTGGCCTGAGTCGTCTCCTCGCGATCTATCAGTCCCAGGATGCGACTTCTGTGGGGCCGATCAGATCAGCTCGTTCAACCGATGTGCCGATCCTGTTGAGTCTGCAGGATCCACTGTTCGCCTGGTCCGGAGCCAACGCTGCATTCGCGAAACTCATTCAAGGCGCAGACGTCAAGGATGTTGGCTATTCGGCGGCGCCGCTCGGGACCTACGAAGTGGCCGAGGACCGCAGCGCCCCAAGCAATCTTTTCAGCTCGACGAGTCAGCTCTGGGCTGCCACGGACGAACCGAACGGTCCGCCCCGCAGTATTTTCCGGTACCTGGCTAACACAGACGTGCTGCCGGATGACACTCGCGACGTCTCAACAGTATCGGTGACCTTTGGAGCCACAGACGTACAATTCGACTGGGACGAGTCCCTGGGCGGCTGGGTGCGGTCCCAGAACGGCACCCCCTATGTTGATGCTGACGGTGACGTAGTTGCCCCTGAGAACCTTGTTGTGCAGTTCGTCGAGTATCGTCCCACCGACCAGGTGGACAGTAACGGCGTCGCTGTACCTGAGGCGGTGCTTGAGGCTCGTTTCGAACCTGTCTGGTACCTGATTGACGGCCAGCTCGTGACGGGCTCATGGCAGAAGTTCTCCGCTCAGACTCCGTTCCAATACACGTTCTACAACGGGCGATATGCCCAGCTCAGCCCTGGGCGCACCTGGGTTCTGCTCGTCGAAGAAGGCGACGCTTCCTGGGAGTAGCTTCCGCGGTGTCCAATTTGGCCAAATTGGCTCTGTAGGCACCTCCGCCAGCTCACATACCCTGTGAGTATGAGCGAAATCCAGACTTCCACGACCGGTACATTTCGAGTGAAGCGCGGCCTCGCAGACATGCTGCGCGGCGGCGTCATCATGGATGTCGTCAACCCTGAGCAGGCCAAGATCGCTGAAGACGCTGGCGCGGTTGCAGTGATGGCTCTGGAGCGGGTGCCATCTGACATTCGCAAGGATGGTGGCGTCTCCCGAATGAGCGACCCTGAGATGATTATCGGCATTCAGCAGACCGTGACCATTCCCGTGATGGCAAAGGCCCGCATCGGCCACTTCGCTGAGGCGCAGGTACTTCAGCACTTGAACGTTGACTACATCGACGAGTCCGAAGTGCTCACCCCTGCGGACGAGGCTCACCATATTGACAAGTGGGCGTTTACCGTCCCGTTCGTGTGTGGAGCGACGAACCTGGGCGAGGCGCTCAGGCGTATTTCTGAAGGGGCGTGCATGATCCGTTCCAAGGGCGAGGCTGGCACCGGCAACGTTGTGGAGGCGGTGCGCCACCTGCGTTCGATCCTTGGCGACATTCGCAAAATCACCCAGGCTGATTCGGCCGAGTTGTTCGACTGGGCCAAGCAGCTTCAGGCCCCGTTGCCACTGGTGCAAGAGCTCGCAGAGACAGGCAAGCTGCCTGTTCCGATGTTCTGTGCCGGGGGTCTGGCAACGCCAGCGGACGCCTCAATGGTGATGCAGTTGGGCGCTGAAGCGGTCTTCGTCGGATCAGGTATCTTCAAGAGCGACAACCCCTCGCTCATGGCCTCTGCGATCGTTGAGGCGGCGACCCACTACCAGGACCCTGGTGTGATTGCCAAAGTCAGCACCGGACTTGGAGAGGCGATGAAGGGTCTTGAGATGGCGACCCTTGAGACTCGGTTGGCCGAGCGGGGTTGGTAGCTCGTGGGCGCCTGGGAGTGCTTGCACTTCAGGGCGCATCCCAGGAGCACATCTCAGTGTTTTCGCGGCTGGGTGTAGAAGCCGTACCGGTGAAGACGCCAGAGCAACTCGCGTTGGTCGATGCGCTCGTGATGCCGGGCGGTGAGTCCACAACGATCTCAATGCTGTTGGAATCCTCCGGGCTGGCTGAGCCGCTCGCTGCGAGACTCCACGCTGGAATGGCCACGTTCGGTACCTGCGCGGGGATGATCCTGCTAGCTCGGGAGGTGACCGATGGCCGGTCCGACCAGCTGCGGTTTGACGCGATTGACATCAGCGTGAAGCGAAACGGATTCGGCCGCCAGTCGGCATCGTTTGAAGCGTTTCTCGAGGGCCACCGCCTTGGTGGTGGGCCGCTCGAAGCAGTCTTCATCAGGGCTCCGCTGGTGGAGCGCGTTGGCGCTGAAGTTGAAGTACTTGCAAGCGTGAACAGCCCGGCCGGGGGCGTGCATCCTGCCCTGTGCCGGCAGGGAAACGTGCTCGTCGCGGCCTTTCACCCGGAACTGTCCATGGACGACCGCGTCCACCGGCTATTTTTGGAGATGGTCGAGCAGTCGCTGGCCGCCATCGAGAAAGGGGCTTGAGGTGTCCGGACATTCGAAATGGGCGACGATCAAGCACAAGAAGGGCGCTGCTGACGCCAAGCGAGCGAAGCTTTTCGCCAAGCTCATCCGCCAGGTGGAAGTCGCAGCGCGGGACGGCGGTGGCGATCTCGAGTCGAACGCCACCTTGCGCACGATGTACCAGAAGGCGCGTGACAGTTCGGTACCCCTGGAGACGATCGAGCGCGCGATCAAACGCGGTACGGGTGATCTCGAGGGTGTCATCTACACGTCCATCACCTACGAGGCCTATGCCCCTTGCGGCGTGGCGCTGTATATCGAGGTGCTCACAGACAACAAGAATCGCACCGGTGCAGATGTCCGCAGCCTCATGACCCGCAACGGCGGTACGCTTGCCGAGCCCGGAGCTGTCGCCTGGCAGTTCGATCGACGTGGCACCCTCACCGTGGCCGTCACCGTTGACGAGGACGACCTCATGATGGCCGGCCTTGACGCAGGAATCGATGACTTCGTGGTCGAGGAGGACATGTGGCGCTTGTTCTGTGATCCAAGCGACACGATGGGCTTGCGAACCGCGCTCGAAGAGGCCGGCATAGCGGTCGCGTCGACCGACCTCACATTCATTCCCCAGAACACGGTGCCCATCACGTCACTCGGCGATGCCCGGAAGGTCCTTGCTCTTATTGACGACCTGGACGATCACGACGACGTGCAGGGTGTGTACGCGAACTTCGAGTTCACCGATGAGATCTTTGATCAGCTTGGAGCGGAGTAGTGGTGAGCCGGGTTGAGGTCGGGCAGCCAGCACCGCCGTTCGAACTGCCGGGTGTGCAAGCGGGCGAGGAGCAGACCTACAAGCTTGAGGACTTTCGCGGTGCCCCTCTCGTGCTCGTGTTCTACCCCAAGGACAACACTCCGGTGTGCACCAAGCAGCTCAACAGCTATTCGGCGAGCCTCTCGGATTTCGCCGATGTCGGTGCCCAGGTGCTCGCCATCTCTGCCCAGGGTATTGCGTCCCATGAGAAGTTTGCCGAGGGCCAGGGCGGGTTTGCCTTCCCACTCCTCGCGGACGGCGACAAGTCCATGTACCGCGCGTACGGGGCACTTGGCCCGCTCGGGTTTCCGCGCCGCTCTGTATTCATCCTGGATAGTGACGGAATCGTGCGCTACGCGCATCGTGCGCTCACTGGTGCGACCTTTCGACCGGTCTCAGAACTCGTAACTGCCCTGCAAAAGCTGCCCGAGCGTTGAGCTATCGGATAGGATCGAACCCATGTTCGTTCTGGGGATAGACCCGGGTTTGTCTCGGTGCGG